>VAZL01000701.1:0-3261 GCA_005883445.1 Alphaproteobacteria bacterium
TGGCATCTTGGGCTTGTTGGCGATCCCGACTTACGTCAGCGGGGATCGTTCGATGGCGGTACTGTCTCAGGATCCCAAGATTTCGCAGGATTTGATGAGCACCCACTTCGGCTGGGGGGTCACGTCGCTCGCCCTGCTCGTGTTGACCGCCGCGGCCGCCTTGATCGAGCTTTGGCGCTCCCGGCGCGCTGAACGACTGTCCAACGATGCACTCCATCTTGTCCTGGGTCTCGCACTTGTCACTCTCGCCTTGATGGTCATCACGGGAGAGGTTGGCTGGGAGATCAATCACCACGAACTGCGATTGGACCCGGCGACGCAGCGAACTCCGCAGGCCTGGTCGCATGTCCACGTCATCTTGAATCACTTCCCGACCGTCGGCTTCGTGTTCGCGCTCCTCTTCTACATTGCCGCGCTCGTCATGAACAACGTCGTCATGAAGCGAGCGAGCCTCGTTGTTTTTGTCGTATGCGCCATCTTGGGCGTTCCGACTTATGTCACCGGCGCCGCTTCGATGTGGGCGCTGACCGGGGTGCCGGGGATTTCTCGGGCTGTCGTCAACGCTCACCGCGATATGGCGCTGTGGACCCTGTTCGGCCTTGCGTTTACCGGCGTCACCGCCTGGATCGAGCTGTGGCGGTTTCGACACCTTGGGCGCCTTTCCAACCGGTCGCTCTACTTAGTCCTCGCGTTCGCAATCATCACTTTGGGCGTGATGGCCGAAACGGGACACCGGGGCGGGCAGATCAATCACCCGGAGATCCGCGTGGCGACGGACACACTGCCGACTGACCCAAAAGCTGGCTTAAGTCCCGCCATCGAATCGCTGATCAACCATGTCATTTGGTTCGTGCCGTGGCAGACCGTACATTTCTTCGGCTTCTCGTTGATATTCGGCACGGCGTTGGCGGTTTCGCTGCGCGTGCTGGGCTTCTGGAAATCCATGCCGTTCTCCGCCGTGCACCGGATACTCCCCCTGGGAGTCTTCGGAGTCGTGATGAATGTTTTCAGCGGAATGCTCATTTTGTTCGCCGATTCCTCCCGTTACCTGAACGCGACCACTTTCGCGCCGAAGACCGCCTTCATTACGATCGGCGCAATCGCCGTTTTGTATTTCTCGTTGTCCGAACGGCTTTGGACGGTCAAGGCAGGCGAGGATGCGCCGATGAGTGCCAAGTGGGTCGCCGCCTTGGTCCTGCTGTCCTGGGCCGGCGTGATCATGGGCGGCCGGCTGATATCGTATGTGTAAGGGAGAGATAGCTTATGGAATACGGGAACACCGCCATCATCTTCATGGTCATTGCCGTTGTGGCCTGCGTCCTTGGCCTCACGTTCTTCGGTGTTTACTACTTGAACAAGATCGTGGACCAGAACGCCCGCGAGGGCGGTTCTGTTCGGCAGCCGTAGCGATCGAGGAAAATGACCGTGCTCAATTGGCTGGAGAATACATCGTATGCGGAATGGGCCAATGAATCCTGGGGTTGGCCGCTCGCGCTGACGATCCACGCCTTCGGGACGGCGATGGTCGTGGGTCTCACGTTCATCATCGGTCTGCGTCTGTTCGGGCTGTTCGGGACGATTCCGTACACCTCGATGAACAAGCTCCTCCCGTTCATCTGGTTTGCCGCCGCATGCCAAATCGGCAGCGGCGTCACGCTGTGGATCACGAAACCGGGGCAATATCTGGCCGACGGCATGTTCGAGGTGAAGTTCACGCTCCTTATCATCGCCTTGGTCGTGACGTGGCATTTCCAGCGCACCATGAAGCAAGAGGCCGCTAGCTGGGAAGCGAACGGAGCGGTCTCTTCGCGTGGTCGCAAGCTTGTCTCCGCGACTTGCCTGTTGTGGGCCGCCGTGACTATCGGGGGCCGGCTGACCGCATATCTGGGATCTTTGTATCTGGGCTGACCGTGCATGCGAATTCATGGAGGTGCCGAATGGTAAGTGTTACGCACCTGCTCATGCGGCCAGGGCGGCGGATGAGCATCATGATCGGCGCCATCGCATTGCTCGCTGTCGGCATGAGTCCGATGGCGTCGAGCCAGGACCAGAGCACCACGATTGCCAAGGACGCGATTTTCGCGCGCAAGATCCTGATGGATACCATCAACACCAACATGGACGAGCTCGAGACCATGACCACATCGGACAAGGGGGTCAATCTGACCGAGGGCCGCGAGCATGCCGACCTGATCTCGGTCATGCTGATGGCGTTTCCGCATCTCTTCCCCGCGAGCACCAATCAGTGGAAGCCCAACGTCGAGCGCGATCCCGGCCGCGACACCTATGCATCGCCCGATCTTTTCACCAACTACGCCGATTTCTATGCCAGGGCGGCGGGTGGCATGCGACTCATGCCACGGGCTCTATCTCAAGTCTGATCAATAGCCGCAGCGCTCTGACGCGGCGCAGCGAAATGACGCGCGATGCTTCTAAGACATAACGGTCCTCGATAATAAAAATCCCGTATATGCAAGCCGCCGACTTCTATCAGATGACCTGTAGCGGTTACGCGGACCAAATGGGGACGCCCACCAACCAGCTCGATCTTTCGGACGCGCCACGCTCCTGATATAGATAGCGTCGGACGGCTCGACCGACCAAGAGCTGCCGTGAGAACGGGATGTGCCGGTATCTCCGTTCGTCGCCAAGGCAGCGAGAAAGCCATCGGCAGGCGTCGCATCCTTGATGGCCGGGGTTTTCTTCCGGTCCCAGTGACAACATTCGCATTGCATGGATGCGCATGGTGCCGCCGCGGCGGCACGCGCGCTATGGAGCGATCAAAAAGGGGGGATACCATGCGACGGCAGTTGACCGCAGTGGTGAGCTTTGCCTTCGTCGCCGCGAGCGGTGCCGTTCTGGCGCATCACTCGTTCGCAATGTTCGACCAGGAGAATCCGATCGAGCTCGAAGGCGTGGTGCAGGAGTTCAAGTTCACCAGTCCGCACTCGTTCATCATCCTGGCGGTCAAGCAGCAGGACGGCAGCACCCAGCTCTGGAGCCTCGAAGGCGCTGCTCCTAGCGCGTTGGTCCGTGACGGCTGGTCGAGCAAGACGCTCAAGCCAGGCGACGAGCTGAAACTCACGGTCGAGCCGTTGCGCAGTGGTGCACCAGGCGGCTCCTGGTCCGTGAGCAAGACCAAGCTCAAGGACGGACAACCGATCCTAGTCTCGCAGTAGATTCATCTTCTGTCTCCTCGCCCATCGCCGAATGGGAGGACAAATGCCAGTCCGGAGCTCGCTCGGTGCGGTCGCGCTGGCG
>VAZL01000701.1:3403-4707 GCA_005883445.1 Alphaproteobacteria bacterium
GCAATGACCCACGGTTCGCTTGCTTGCCAGTCGGCATGCCGCGGCTGATGAGCGTCATCTTCCCGATGGAATTCATCTTCACCCCGAAGACCACCTACATCTTGTTCGAGAACAACATGCCGCGTCGGATCTATACCGACGGGCGCAGTTGGCCCGACCATCCCGAGCCGGCCTTCGCCGGCTATTCGATCGGCAAATGGGTCGATGCGGACGCAGATGGCCGCTACGACATGCTCGAGGTCGAGACCCGCCACCTGAAAGGCCCCCGCACCTACGAGGGCAGCGGTCTCCCGCTTCACAAGGATAATCAAACTATCGTCAAAGAGCGAATTTACCTCGATAAAACCAATCCGGACATTCTGTACGACGAAATCACGACGATCGACCACGCGCTGACGCGCCCATGGACCGTAACCAAGAAATTCCGTCGCGAGCATAATCCAACTTGGGTCGAAAACGATTGCTCAGAGGACAATCACCACCTCGCCATCGGGAAAGAGCACTATTTCCTCAGCGCGGACGGCTACCTGATGCCAGCCAAGAAGGGGCAAGCCCCGCCGGATCTGAGATATTTCAATCAAAGCAAGAAGTGAGCTCAAGCGGCTCAGCGCCATGACGGGAGGATAGCCGTGCGAAGCTCGATCCGATCAATCACGCTGGCGGCGGCGACGATCATAGCCGCGGCTGCCGGCGCGCAGGCGTTTGATCAATCCAATTATCCCGATTGGTCGGGCCAATGGAAGCGGCCCGCGGGCGTTGGCAATCAATGGGGAGTATCAGGGTATCTACGAAGCCAACCTTAAGGATCAAGCCGCCGGCGGCCAGGGCACCGACCCCACCTATACCTGCATTCCCGACGGCATGCCGCGGGCGATGAATGTGATTTTCCCAATGGAAATTATCATCCAACCGAACATCACGTACATCATGATCGAATATTTGAGCATGCTCCGTCGCATTTACACCGATGGACGCAGTTGGCCCAAGGATGCGGAGCCATCCTTCATGGGTTACTCAATCGGCAAATGGATCGATGAGGACGGACGCGGCCGCTATAACGTGCTTGAGGTCGAGACCCGCAACCTGAAAGGTCCGCGCGCTTTCGACGCCAGCGGCA
The DNA here is from genome assembly GCA_005883445.1 of Alphaproteobacteria bacterium. Lineage (GTDB taxonomy): Bacteria > Pseudomonadota > Alphaproteobacteria > Rhizobiales > Xanthobacteraceae > VAZQ01. Next base: position 4,521 of record VAZL01000701.1, read on the forward strand.
TCCCTTTGCACACGGACAATCAAACCGTCGTCAAGGAGCGGATCTACCTCGACAAATCTGATCCGAACATTCTCCATGATGAAGTTACAACGATCGACAATGCGCTGACCCGACCTTGGTCTGTAACTAAAAACTACCATCGCGAGCGCAACCCGGTGTGGGTCGAGGCGATTTGTGCCGAGGGCAA
>VAZL01000702.1 GCA_005883445.1 Alphaproteobacteria bacterium
GTGCGTGCTTGCGGTTTAACCGATTCGCGCCATATCGATGCTTGCAGGATCCCGATGAAGGCCCGCGTCACCGTCACCCTCAAATCCGGCATCCTCGATCCCCAGGGCAAGGCGATCGAAGGGGCGCTCAAATCGCTGGGCATCGAAGGCGTGGCGAGCGTGCGCCAGGGCAAGGTCTTCGATATCGAGATCAAGGGGCGCGATCGCAAAGCGGAGAGCTATCAGGTCGAGGTGAAATGATCGGACAACGCGCCGGTATCGTGGTCGCGCTGGGCATTGCGGGCGTGTTGGCGGGCGACACCATGACGCTCGGCGCCGGCCGGCAACCGGCCGATGCGGGAAAGCCCGCCGCCTGGAGCGAGGTCAAATGGCCGTTCCCGCTCGACCAATGGGGCGTCGGCCGCGCATTCCGCTGCCCGGCGGCCGATTGCGGCGCCTATATCAGCCTTTACCTGCGCGCCAAGCTCGGCTTCTGCAATTGCGCGACCGGGGTGTCGGACGACGCGGAGCTCGACCGCGTGGGCGACCTCGAACTGCTGAGCGCCAAGTTCGACGGATTGCGCGACGGGCGTCCGATCGCCGTCGGCTGGATGAAAGGCCGCAGCCGGCCCTATCAGGTCGCCATGCGCTATGGCTCGCCGCGCACCGCGCTCGCCATTGCCTTCAACGATAAATGCGACGTGGTGGTCGCGACCGTCGTGGCGGATGACGCTCCGACAGCCGAGCGCGCCGCCTTGCGCTTCCTCAACGGCGACTTGGTGCTGCGGTGGGCGGAGAAGGAGCTCGGACTTTGATGAAATCCGCCGTCGTCGTCTTTCCCGGCATCAATCGCGAGCGCGACATGGCGCGCGCGCTCAAGCTTATCAGCGGCCGCGAGCCGGCCATGGTCTGGCATGCCGACACCTCGTTGCCGGCGGGCACCGACCTCGTGGTGGTGCCGGGCGGCTTCTCCTATGGCGATTATCTGCGCTGCGGCGCGATCGCTGCGCGCGCGCCGATCATGGGCGCGGTGAGCGCCCACGCCGAGCGCGGCGGCCTCTTGCTCGGCATCTGCAACGGCTTTCAGATCCTGTGCGAAGCGGGACTGCTGCCCGGCGTGCTGATGCGCAATGCAGCGCTGAAATTCATCTGCCACGATGTCTACCTGCGCATCGAGCGCTCCGATACGCCGTTCACCCGCGGCTACAACGCCGGACAGGTGATCCGCGTGCCGGTCGCCCATGGCGAGGGCAATTACGTCGCCGATGAAGCGACCATCGCGCGGCTCGAGAGCGAGGGGAGGGTGCTGTTCCGCTATGCGGCGCCAGATGGGACGCTCGAGGCGGCCTTCAATGTCAACGGCGCGACCAACGCCATCGCCGGCGTGCTCAACGAGACGGGCAACGTGCTCGGCATGATGCCACACCCGGAGAATCACGCCGAAGCAGCGCTGGGGTCAACCGACGGGCGCGGTCTGTTCGCGGGGCTGGTCGATCATTTCAAGCAAGCGGCATAACGCGCCTGCCGCGTCATCCAGACTTCACCTGCGCATGATGCTGTGGAACCCGTGCCGTCGTTTGTTGCCGCGCCTAGCGCGCGCAAGACGCGCGTAAACGCGTTGATGCCCCGGCAATGAAATTTAGGACCATGGCAAAGACATTTCGAAAATCGTCGGCGAGGATGAGCAAGCAACCGGCGGCGCGGAAGGCCAAACGGCGGACGAAGACCTCCAAGCGGGCGAAAATCAGCCCCGCGCTGGTGGCGGCGCACGGGCTCACGCCCGAAGAATATCAGCGCATTCTTGCGCTCGTGGGCCGCGAGCCTTCGATCACCGAACTCGGCATTTTCTCGGCCATGTGGAACGAGCATTGCTCGTACAAATCCTCGAAAATCCATCTGCGCACGCTGCCGACGAAGGCGCCGTGGGTGATTCAGGGCCCGGGCGAGAACGCCGGCGTCATTGATATCGGTGACGGGCTCGCGGTCGTATTCAAGATGGAGAGCCACAACCATCCGAGCTACATCGAGCCGTACCAGGGCGCCGCCACCGGGGTCGGCGGCATTTTGCGCGACGTCTTCACCATGGGCGGGCGGCCGATTGCCTGTCTCAATGCGCTCTCCTTCGGCGCGCCCTCGCACCCGCAGACCCGGCATCTTGTCGCCGGTGTGGTTGCCGGCATCGGCGGCTACGGCA
>VAZL01000703.1 GCA_005883445.1 Alphaproteobacteria bacterium
TCGCTGGTGGCGTGAAGCCAGCGGAATACGGCCGCCGCGAGGCGTTTCGCGTGCACCAAGCGCTCAAGCAGAAAGGCCCCGTCACGGTGCCGCGCGAATTCGTATTCATGGACCGGGCTGCGATAGGACTCGGCGCGGTGTTTCTGCATCTGCGCGCCGAGCTCAATTTTCATAAGCTGTTCAACCAAGCCATCGAGGATTTTTCAATCCGCCGCGTGGCCGAGCGGCAGACCGCTGCGCTCGCGGCGGTCGGTCTCGACCAGCCCGCGTCCGAGCGTTGAACCGCCTGGGTGCGACGGCGATATCCTCGACGCGCCGCAGACGCTCGGCCCATGCGTGCTTGCCGACCAAGCATGCGAGATGAGGCCGGCAGATTGCGCCGTTGCCCTCAAAGGGCAATTGCGCTAATCCCCGCCCACCGGGACAGGACGCAAGAGTGGGAGGAGCGAATGGCCGACCACGCAGAGGTCGAATACGCCGCCGCGCAGGGCAATGATCTTCCGGCGCACGTGGCGATGTACGACCGTTTCGTTCATTGGATCGTGGTCGGCGGTGCGCATGTGGCCAATATCGTCCTGGGGCTGGCGATCGGCGGCGTCGCCGGCCATTGGCTGCTTGCATTCGCGATTTTCGTGGTCGCGACCATCGTCGCCTTCCATGGCTTTCTGAGCGGGGCGCGGATGCCCAGCGTCGTCATGGTGATCATTTCGATGATCACGCTCGCGCTCGCCTCTGGTGGCTGAAGCGGGGTAGGCATGCCGGTCCACGAGGAGGCGGTGAATGCGCATTGCCGTAGCGCGCGAGATCGACCCGACTGAAAACCGGGTCGCCGCCACGCCGGAAACGGTCAAGAAGATGAAAGGGCTCGGCGCCGATGTCTCCGTCGAGCCGGACGCCGGAACCAAGTCCGGCATTCCCGACGCCGAATTCGCCGCCGCCGGCGCAACGGTGACCGACGCCGCCGTCAAGGATGCCGACGTGGTACTCAAGGTGCGCCGGCCGGCCGCCTCCGAGCTTGCCCGCTACAAGAAGGGCGCGCTCGTCATTGCCATGATGGATCCCTATGACGAGGACGCCGCGCTCAAGGCCATGGCCGATGCCGGCATCGTCGCCTTCGCCATGGAGCTGTTGCCGCGCATCACTCGCGCGCAGGTCATGGACGTGCTCTCCAGCCAGGCCAATCTCGCGGGCTATCGTGCCGTGATCGACGCCGCCGCCGAATATGGCCGTGCGCTGCCGATGATGATGACCGCGGCCGGCACGGTGCCGGCGGCAAAGCTGTTCGTGATGGGCGCGGGTGTCGCCGGCTTGCAGGCCATCGCGACCGCGCGCCGGCTCGGCGCCATCGTCACCGCCACCGACGTGCGGCCGGCGGCCAAGGAACAGGTCGAGAGTCTCGGCGCGAAATTCATCGCCGTCGAGGATGAGGAGTTCAAGCAAGCCGAGACCGCGGGCGGCTATGCCAAGGAGATGTCGAAGGAGTATCAGGCCAAGCAAGCTGCCCTCGTCTCCGAGCACATCAAGAAGCAGGACATCGTCATCACGACGGCGCTGATCCCGGGCCGTCCGGCCCCGCGGCTCATCTCCAAGGATATGGTCGCCTCGATGCGCCCGGGCTCGGTGATCGTCGATCTCGCGGTCGAACGCGGCGGCAATTGCGAACTCGCCCAGGCCGGTGAGGTCGTCGAATCGGGCGGCGTCAAGATCGTCGGCCACCGCAATGTGCCGGGCCGCATCGCCGCGTCCGCTTCGAGCCTTTACGCCAGGAATCTTTTCGCCTTCCTGGAGATCCTGGTGGACAAGAACGCGAAGGCGCTTGCGGTCAACTGGGGCGATGAGATCGTGAAGGCGACGGCGCTCACCCGTGATGGCGCCGTGATTCATCCAAGCTTTGCGCCCAAGAGTGCAGCGTGACGGCGCGCCGGCAGGCATGGGCGCGTCATGAAACGGGTTCCCTCGCGCCCTCGATGCGCTCCTGCCGCGCATCACTTGTAGTGAGTAACGCATGAGCCGCGCAACTCGCGCGTTAAGGAGATTGCAATGCTGATCGTTCCGGCCGGCAGCTTCGCCGCGATCGAGGCAGCCCAAGGCGTGGCGCGCGACCTCACGCTTGCTCAGCTCGACATCATCGCCGTCGCGTCCGGCGGCGCCATGCATGCGGCAACGAGTGGGGCGGTCGATCCGTTCACGTTTCGCTTCTCGATCTTCATGCTCGCGATCTTCGTGGGCTATTACGTGGTGTGGTCGGTGACGCCGGCGTTGCACACGCCGCTGATGTCGGTGACCAACGCGATCTCATCGGTGATCGTGGTCGGCGCGCTGCTCGCCGTTGGGGTTGCGCTCGTGACCAACGACTCGGGTCCGGTCTGGGCGCGCGTTCTCGGCTTCGTCGCGCTCACCTTAGAAGTGACGGGGCCGGAGCTCACCGATGTCCGCTGATCTCGTCGCGCTGCTTTATCTCGCCGCCGGCGTTCTCTTCATCCTTGCGCTGCGCGGGCTCTCAAGCCCGGAGACCAGCCGGCAAGGCAACCTGTTCGGCATGGTCGGCATGGCGATCGCGATCGTCACGACGCTCGCCTACCACCCACCCGCCGACCTCGGCGCTTGGGGGCTCGTGGTTCTCGGCCTGGCGATCGGCGCCAGCACCGGTGCGGTGATCGCGCGTCGCGTGCCGATGACGGCCATGCCGGAACTGGTGGCGGCGTTCCATTCCCTGGTTGGCATGGCGGCGGTCCTGGTGGCGGCAGGGGCACTTTATGCGCCAGCCGCGTTCGACATCGGCACCGTCGGTGCGATCCACACGTCGAGCCTCATCGAAATGTCGCTCGGCGTTGCCATCGGCGCCGTGACCTTCACCGGCTCGGTGATTGCATTCTTGAAACTGTCCGCACGCATGAGCGGCGCGCCGATCATCCTTCCCGCGCGCCATGCCACAAACATCGCGCTCGCGGCTGCCATCGTGGCGCTCATCGTGTTCTTCGCGCGCACTGAAAGCCACCTCGCGTTTTGGCTAATGGCCTTCGCCGCCTTTGCCTTCGGCGTGCTCATCATCATCCCGATCGGCGGCGCCGACATGCCGGTGGTGATCTCGATGCTCAATTCCTATTCCGGCTGGGCGGCGGCCGGCATCGGCTTCACGCTGGGCAATTCCGCGCTCATCATCACCGGTGCGCTGGTCGGC
>VAZL01000704.1 GCA_005883445.1 Alphaproteobacteria bacterium
TCGGCCTTGCTGGCGGCGCGGCAGAGAAAGCCATGCAGCGATTCCTTGCGGCTCGTCGAGCTCAATGCCGGACGATGGGAATTGTGCACGCCCGGGAAATCCATCTGCCGGCCGGAATGGCTGAGCTGCATGATGTACTTGCAGTCGAATCGGTGCACGGCCGCGCCGAGCCGCTCCCACAGCGGGATAAAATCATCGCGATGAACCGTGGCGTAGTCGGCGATGATGCGTCCTTCCATCAGCACTGGCACGTAGGACGAGATGATCGCCCCGACGCCGCCGGCGGCGAATTTGCATTCCCAATTGATGCGGGTCTGCGTGAGGGAGCCATCCTCGTTGTCGAATCGGCCCGAAATGTTCGACCGGAAGATGCGATTCTTGACCGTGAGATTGCGGAACTTGAGCGGGGTGAAGATAACATCTTCGCTCATGACACGACCTCGGCCGCTGGCGCAGCAATCGCCCGCTGCCACACCGCGCGCAGCAGCGCCGGGACGAAGGCGGCGGCTGGACACTGCGCCCAATTCCCCACCATGAATTCGAGGTCCCGGCCGGGCGTGCGCTCGCGCGCAGCTTCGAGTTCCAAAACGACGAGAGTGCCCGCGCGCACCGCGCCGCAGACGGTGGCGCCCGGCCCGGCGGCTTGGCGCAGCACGCTCGGCGGCGCAAACAGGCATTGTTCGACGACGGCATCGACCGAGGATGGGGAGCGCCAGCGCGGCTCGCTCCACAGCTCGCGCATGCGTTCGAAGCCGCGCACGAGATTGTGCACGGCGATACCCGTGGCATGAACGCCGGCGAGATCGCCATGAACGAGATCGGCGAGCAGTCGACGTGATCGCTGCAGGCGGCCACTGAGATGGAGGAGGATCGCTCGTAGCGGGTTACGGGTGTGCACGGCGGCGTCGAGCACGCCGGCGGCAGCCCAACTCTCTGGGCTCGCCTTGTAGTCGCTGGCGAACAATCGCCCGATCGCCTGCTGCGTGGCCGGTCCCAGCGCCGGAGCGCCGGGCGCGCTGCGCACGGCGCCGACCAGACCGGCGATGGTTTCCTCGTCCCACAGCGGCATTCCTCCCGCCGGATCGAGTCGGCGCCGCAGGACGTCCTGAGCGCGAGCGCGCTGTGCATCACTGCGTGGCGCCACCGATGGCAGCGGCATGCCGTCGACCCGCAACACGCTGCGGATGCGATGCACCAGAATGCGATTGATCAGCGGTCCGCGTGGGTCGAAGCTGCGGTCGAGCCGGGCGTCATCGGCGAGGCCGCGGATGTCCGATCTCACATCGGCCTGAATGAGATCGACCAGACCGGGGATGCGCAACGATCGGCTCATCGCCCCGCTCCCTCACTTGTCCCACGGGAAGTACACGTTGCGGATGTTGGCAAAATGCGGCCGCAGTTGCGGCACATGCCGCTCCAGCACCGCGCGCAGGCTGTTGTCCTGCACCCAAGCGAACCCCGCCGGCGTATAGACCTCCGGCCTGAAATCGATGGTGAAGAAGCGGTCGCTCTTGAGCCGCCGCGAAGCCATCAGGATGAAGATGCGGAAAGCGGTATCGGAAAAGCCGAAGCCGGGCGGTAGCGTTTCGCAATGCATGCCGACCAGGAGATCAACCTGCTCGACCGATTTGTAAACGGCGGCGAGATCGCGCTGCCAATCGGGATTGGACGTGAGCTCGGCGAAGCTCTTCGGCACGCTCATGCCGAAACGGCGGCGAAATGCGCAGTAGCGCGGCACGCCGCGCTCGCGATCGCGCAAGATATCGGTCGAAGCCACATCGACGAAAATGTCATCCTTCTTGTGCAGCCTGCGCAGCCCTTGCGGGTAGTTGTGCAGCGCCAACGCGCCGGGATGACTGGTGGCGAGCGAATAGAGCACATCCTCGTATGGAACCTTGGTGTAGAGCTCGCGAACTCCTGCGCCGGTAACCGCCGCAAAGTCATGTTTGGCGATCTCACGGCCGTCCCGGTGGCCGCGGAATGAGAACTCGTCGGGCAGCAGCGAATGCATGCGGTAGACCGCCGTGAACTCCTCCGTCATTGCATACGGCGCGGTATGATGGTCGGTGGGGGATCCCGGGATGCCGGAGAGAATTTCTCCAGTGCCGAGGCGGCCATAGGCGCGGGCATATTGCTCGCCGAGCAGGCCCCAAAAATTGCCGCGCATGGCAAAGCGTCCTTCCGGCGAATTCAGCAGGGCCGGCGTCCATTCGACCGTGTGGATCTTGGCGATGAGGGCGGCGTTGACGAGCCGCGCCTTCTGAAACAGCCATTCGCCATCAGCCGCGGGATAGTCGATGCGCAACCGATCGACGATCGCATTGTGCTCGCGCACGAACAGGGTTTACGCATCGATCGGCAGATGGCCGCGCGCATCGAGATGAAGCTTGCCGTCGCTCCGCAATTGGCCGGTCGCAGGATCCGTGCGGACCGCGCGTTGGGTCTCAAGGTCCGAGCCGTAGATCTGCGAGGCGTCCCACCAATGCGTCTCGGTATTGCGATAGGTCGCGGGCTGACCCTGGTCGGCGGGGGAATGCCGGTCATCCGGCAGCGTGTGCAAGATGGTCATGTCGGGAGGGGGCCAGTCGTCGCCGGGCGGCAGCGGCAGGCGATGAGGCGGCGTCGTGGTATCGCCGCCGCCGTGGCTCAGCCAGTCGTGCACCATGAATTGCAGCCACGCCGGGACGAGAACGCTGAGATGGGTCACCGGCGCGAAGCTGCGGCGCGCGAGCAGATCACGACTCACCTGACGTGGATTGGGCTCGTAGAGATCGGGCGGCTGTTCGCCAAATGTGTCGCCGATCGGCACATTGCGGCCGAAGCGCGCGCCAGCCATGCCCATCCAAGGGCAACCGAGATCGTTGTAACTGCCGTCGGCCTCGCGCCGATCGCGCGGATTGGCACCACCCAGCGGCTTGAGCAGAGACGGATCGCGTTCCGTATCGAAAAGATTATGCTCGCGCATATTGACGCGATGACCGACCAAGGTCGGCACGAAGCGGAATGGCCACGTTGCCCCTCCTCTCGATTTCGCGCTTACATCAATGACCTCGTGGCCGCTGCGCTCCCCCGGTCGGTAACGCCGCTTTCGCGGTTCTACAAATTGGATATTGCAGCGAACAATCCGTGGTTGCAATAGGGGTGCTTGCCCGGCCTATGGATTGCTCGGCAGGATGCACTGAGATCGCAGCGCCATTCGAGATCCAATACGAATTCAGCTTGGCAACGATGCGTGTGAAGATTGCGAAGTGGTCTGCGATGCAGCATCGCAGCGTCATGATAGTCAGGCTCTATCGTCGTCGTCGGCGTCGAGAATCGCTCGTATTCGACGTCTGCTGACTTGCACTACCACCAGCCGCCTCCTCATCACTGCCGTAGGGGAGAACCGTGTTGCTCCCAAAGGTAACGCTGCCGGGGAGCAAGGCCGGAGAAGGGAGAACAGTCGCATTCATCACCGTACTGGGCGCAAGCGTCCCGGCGGCATTCGCAGCCGTTCCGAGCGCGTCTAGATTTCCAACGGCGATCGGTGCCGGATTGATTGGTGCCGGATTGATCGGCCCCGGATTGATCGGCACCGGATTGATCGGCGCCGGATTGATCGGCGCCGGATTGATCGTCAACGTCCCATCGACGTAATTGATCTTGTAGTTCGAAGAACTTAGGCCCGACGGGATGATGGTATAAGTCCCGACGTTCACGGCGCCCTGTGAATTCCCGCCAAAGGTAGCCGTTTACAAATCCGCTATAGGTCACGCCGTTCCCGCCGCTGAACGCCACGTTGTCATAGGTCTGGGTAGCGTCATTGGCGGTGATCGTCAGTGCCTGCGGATTCACCGTCAGCAAACCATTGCTGTTGAAAGCGAAAGTGTAGCCGTTGGTCGCACTGAGAGTGCCTTGCGAAACGATGATGGCGTAGTCTCCTACGTTGGCGGTCGCGGGCGTACCCACCGAGAAAAAGCCGGGGGTGCCGCTAACGGTGGTGGGGTCCCCTAAGAAAGCGTTTGGGACGCCGGCTTGGAATCCCGTCACTGTGTAGAGCGACAGGTCTGC
>VAZL01000518.1 GCA_005883445.1 Alphaproteobacteria bacterium
CCACTGCAACGGCTGGTGCTTCCCATGGACGATTTCAGTGGTCGCCGGCACGCATGTGTGCCTGCGCCAAGTGCGCGCGCCGGCCATGTACGACGCCATCGCCCGCCACAAGGTCACGCATCTCTGCGGCGCGCCGATCGTAATGGCGACGCTACTCAACGCGCCGGCCGAGGAGAAGAAGCCGCTGCCGCATGTGGTCGAATTCTTCACCGCGGCGGCGCCGCCGCCGGAAGCGGTGCTGGCGGCGATGAAGGCCGCCGGATTCAACGTCACCCATCTCTACGGGCTGACCGAGACCTATGGCCCCGCCGCCGTCAACGAATGGCGAACCGGCTGGGACGCGCTGTCGCCGTCCGAGCAGGCGGCGATGAAGGCGCGCCAGGGCGTGCGCTACGTGCCGCTCGAGGCGCTCGACGTGCGCGACCCCGACACGCTCAAGGCGGTGCCGTGGGACGGCGAGAGCATGGGCGAGGTGATGTTCCGCGGCAACGTGGTGATGAAGGGTTACCTCAAGAACAGGTCGGCGACCGAGAAGGCGTTCGCCGGCGGCTGGTTTCATTCCGGCGACCTCGGCGTTATGCATCGCGACGGCTATATCCAGCTCAAGGACCGCTCCAAGGACCTCATCATCTCCGGGGGCGAGAACATTTCCTCGATCGAAGTGGAGGATGCGCTCTACAAGCACCCCGCGGTGGGAGCCGCCGCCGTGGTGGCCAAGCCCGACGACAAATGGGGCGAGACGCCGTGCGCCTTCATCGAGCTCAAGCCGGGAGAGAAGGCGACGCGGGACGATATCATCGCCTGGTGCCGCAAGAACCTCGCGGGCTACAAATGCCCGCGCTACGTGGTGTTCACCGAACTGCCGCGGACCTCGACCGGCAAAATCCAGAAATTCAAGCTGCGCGACATGGCGAAAGCGGTGTGAGCGCCGCGCGCTCCCGGCCATGGCAACCGGCGCCGGGATGACTGCTTCGCGCCCGTCAGGCGCGCGGCACCGTCAGTGCGAGCACGCCCGACACGTCGCTGCTTTTCTCCAACGTCCAGATCGCATCGATCAGCGGCTCGACGTCGTGGCCGGCACGCCAACTCGCGGCAATCGTGCGCAGCTTGTCTTCGATATCCTGGTCGCGCATCGGATTTGACGGACTGCCGCGCGCGGCGGAGGTCGAAAGGCTGTGGCTGGTCCCATCGCGGGTCGAAAGCTCGACCGCCGCTGCGACCGTCGCGATCGCCGGATCGCGGATCACCTCGACCCTGCGGCGCATCGCGATCACCTGCGGATCGCGCACGCACTCGTCGCTGAATTGATCCAAGCCCGCCTCGCCATGCACGAGCGCGGCCGCGACGGCGTGTTGCACGCTCACCTGCGATTCGCTGCCGGTCGAAACATCGGGCCGATCGGTGCGGTGGCTGAGCAGAGGATGGCCGCGCACGACCACCCGCTCGATCGCCTCGGTCGGGTGGCCGCGCCGCCAATCGAGCACGCAATCGAGGACGGGATGGATCACGAAGCCGCACGGGTACGGCTTGATCGAATTTTGCGCGATCTCCCAGGTCTCTCCCAAACCTTCGGTCAAGACCGGCCAGTTCGGCGGCTCCGCCATCGCGCTGAGAAAGCCTTGCACGCCGGCGATGGGCTCCGGCGGACCTTCGAAACCGCGTTCGGCGAGCAGCGCGGACCACAGCCCGTTGCGCGCGCCATTGCCGACGCCGATGCTCTTGGCCGGCCAGCCCAGACATTCGCACAGGCCGCACGACTGCGTGGCCGCGTGTCCGAGCGCGGAGATCATGCGGCCCTCAGCGAGCCCCAGGAGCCTGCCGGCAGCCGTTGCCGCGCCGAACACGCCGCAGGTGGAGGTGATGTGCCAGCCCTTGGCGTAGTGGCCAGGAGAAATGGCGCCGCCGATTCGGCACTCGATCTCAACGCCGAGAATGAACGCCAGCAGCAGTTCGACGCCGCTCACGCGGCGCAGTTGCGCCAACGCGAACAGCGCCGGCGCGACCGGAGCGGTCGGATGGATGACGGTCGGAACATGCGTGTCGCAAAAATCGGAGACGTTGGCGCCGGCCGCGTTGAGAAAGGCCGCGCTCAGCGCATCCATGCGTTCGCGGCGCCCGATCAGGGTCGCCTGCTGGCGACCGCAAAACTCGGCGAGAGACTTCAGCACGATCTCGATCGCAGGGGCGCGGCAGCCCGCGAGCGCGACGGCGAAGAAATTCATCAGCGCACGCTTAGCCTCGTGCCGCGCGGCGTCCGGCACGTCATCCCAGCGGGCTTCGACGGCAAAGCGGGCGAGGGTCTGCGTAACGGCGGGTGCGTGCTGCATGGCGCGTTCCCATGGTTCTATCGCAGCAAGCTAACCCGCGGACTCGGATTTCTCCGATTGCTTGCTCGTCACTCCGCCGCGGTCTGCCGCAGGCCCAGATGGCGCAGCGAGCGGTCGATCCACAGCCGCGTGAGCTTTTCCTGCACGCCGTTCTGGTTGAGCCGCGCGCGCAGATTGTCGAAATCCACGCGGTCGAGGTCCTGGTCCTGGTTGAAGCAGGAGAACACCACGCTTTCGACGCCGCTTGCGGGGTCGCGATGCACCTGCAGGCACTGGGCGCAGATTTCCTTCATCATGCACTGCATCGGCGAGTTGATCGAGGCGATGGCCTTGTGCCCGGGTTTGAGATGCGGCGCCAGCATTTCCTGCCGCGCCTGGGAGACCGCCGCCATCATGCCGTCGGAGCCGATGGCGATCACGCGATCGACCTCGCCGAGCGGGATCGGCGCCTCGCCGAGCGCCCCCGATCCGTAGGCGTCGAGCGCCGCGACGATGTTGCCGACGAAGGCTTTGTCCTGCTCCCGCTCGGCGCGAAAGCCCGGCGGCTCGTCGCAGCACCACACGATGGCGTCGGCCGCCCGCTCGATCTCGTCGACCTTGTAACGGTCGATCGCGCGCTTGTAGCCGGCGAAATAGAGCACGCGGCTGCCGTTCCTTCGCAGCGCCTGCCCGATCGAGAACAGCACCGCGTTGCCCAGCCCGCCACCGATCAGCAGCACGCTTTCGTCACCAGGCGTTTCAGTCGGGTGGCCGGTCGGGCCCATGAGAATGACCGGTTCACCCGGCGCAAGCTGCGCACACAGGTCGGACGAGCCGCCCATTTCGAGCACGATCGTCGACAGCAAGCCGCGCTCGCGATCGACCGCGGCGCCGGTCAGTGCGAGCCCCTCCTTGGTGAGGCGGGTGCCGTCGGCGTCGCGCGAGAACGTCTCGTAGTTCTGCAGCCGGTAGAATTGCCCGGGCTCGAAGGCGCGCGCGGCCATCGGGGCGCGCACCACAACCTCGACTATGGTGGGCGTGAGCCGGTTGACCGCGTGCACAACGGGTCGCAGCTCGGCGTTAAGACGAGCGATCAACGTCGCCGGCAAGATGCCCAGTTCCTTTCGCCGCTCCAGCATCCGGCTGACCACGGGATAACCCTGCTTGGCGCTCGCCATCGCCTTGACCACGTTGCCGGCAAACGAGGGATGCAGATCGCCGAAGAAGCTGATGGCGCGACCGTCCGCGCGCACGTTCATGAGCACATGGGCGGCGGACGGCTTGGTGATGCGCTCGGGGGTGACCTTGCAGCCGTTCTCGTCGAACGCCTGGAAATACTTGCCGTCGATCGCAAGGTGCTGCGGCTCCTCGCGGCCGAGCACGGTGTTGGGTTGCGTGCCGGCCGCGACCAGGATCGTGCGCGCGGGCAGGACCACGTCGCCCGGCGCCGCGGTCGGATCGCTGTCGGCTTGAGCCTGAGACGAGAGGCGCAGCGCGCGGGCGCAGCCGAAGCGGTCGAGGAGCACCTCTTGCGGCGTCAACCGCTCGGCAAAGCCGATCCCTTCCTCCAGCGCCTTCGCAACCTCCTCGTGGTTGAGCGTGTAGCTCGGGGAATCGATCATGCGCCGCCGATAGACGATGGTAGCTCCGCCCCATCGGCGCATGAGCTCCACGAACCGCGGCTTGCGGCCTTCGCGCGCGGCCACCTCGCGCTCGGCGCGAAATTCGCGCGCGTGCTCGAGGAACTCCGATGCGGTTTCCGCGTCCTGGGCGGTCCAGTCGGCACGCACCGCTGCTTCCCCACGCTCGCCGAGCAGCGTTTCGTAGCGAGCGAGGAATTTCTCCACTTGCAGCGGATAATAGGCGAGCGCCTCGGTCGCGGTATCGATGGCGGTGAGCCCGCCGCCGATGATGACGACCGGCAGGCGTACCTGCAGATTGGCGAGGCTGTCGGTCTTGGCGGCGCCGGTGAGCTGCAGCGCCATCAGAAAGTCGGAGGCCTGCCGGACGCCCGCGGCAAGCCCGTTCTTCATCGGCACGATGGTCGGCCGGCCGGCGCCGGCGCAGAGCGCGATATGGTCGAAGCCAAGTGCGAAGGCACCGTCGATCGTGAGCGTGCCGCCGAAACGCACACCTCCGAACATCGCGAATTCGCGCCGTCGTTCCAGCAGCAGGCGGATGAGCTTGAGGAAATTCTTGTCCCAGCGCACGGTGATGCCGTATTCGGCCACCCCGCCAAAGCCGGCCATGACGCGCGCATCGAGCGGCTCACGCAATTCCGCGGCGTCGCGGATCGGACGGAACCGCGTGCGGGTGCCGGCGACGTCGACGCCCGAGATATCGGCGTCGAGTGGCTCGATCTTGAGCCCGTCGACCGCGACGACGGCGTGACCGTCGTTCATGAGGTGATGGGCGAGCGTGAAGCCCGCGGGCCCGAGCCCCACAACCAGAACCTTGCGACCGGTCGCGGGCTTCGGCAACGGCCGACGCAGATTGAGCGGATTCCACCGCGTCAGCAAACCGTAGATCTCGAAGCCCCAGGGTAGGGCCAAAACCTCTTTGAGAACGCGCGTCTCGACCTGGGGAATATCGACCGGTTCCTGCTTCTGATAGATGCAGGCCTTCATGCAATCGTTGCAGATGCGGTGGCCGGTCGCCGCGCACATCGGGTTGTCGACGACCACGATGGCGAGCGCACCGATCGTGTGGCCGCCGACCTCGACCAGATTCATCTCGGAGATTTTCTCGTCGAGCGGGCACCCTGCGAGCACGACGCCGAACGCACTCTTCTTGAACTCGCCGCTCTTCTCCTTGAGTCCCTTCGAGCAGGAATCCTTGCCTTGGTTGTGGCACCAGATGCAGTAGTTGGCGTGATCGAGCGCGCCGGTGAGATCGGTGCCGGGATCGGTGAGCGCGAAGCCGTCGCGCACGCGGCGATGCTCGGGCGGCAGCTTGAGCATGGCCGCGCCATCGACGACTTCGGTCTCGACCGGAATCAGATGGTGCGGATCGATCTTGTGCGGCACCTTGAACAGAACGCCGCCTTTATGCCGGTGCCGGCCCTGCAGCGTGTGTGTCGCCCAGGCGGCGTAGCGCGCCGCGAGATCGAGCGCAGCGGCGTGCTCGGCTTCCGCCTTCATCCAGGCATCGACCCGCTGGGCGAAGCGTAATTCGGTGAGCTCGCCGCCGAGCAGCGGCTCGAGCTGCTCGCGCAAAGCTTGGCCATCGAATGTCGCGGCCTGATCCGGCCCGTATTTCTTGGCCGCGCGGCGCTGCACGAACAAACGCTTGACCGTGTAGAGCGGGGAGAGCGCATCATGGCGCGAGCGCAAGGCATCGACCTCGCGGGCGATGCCGAAGAGCGCGGCGACGAAGTCTTCGAGCTCGGGTGCAAGCTCGACGATGAGATCGGATTCCTCCTTGCCGGCGAGCCGGTCCGGGGCGGCGCGGGCAGCCATCAGCCGATTGTGCAGCTCGACGTTGCGACGTTTGAGGAAATCGACGAAGCACCCGTCGAGGCGCACCAAACCGTCGCGGCCGTAAAGGTCCTCGAACCGCAGATCAAAGGCCAACGAGAGACTTGTGCTCATCAATCGAGACGTCCTCAACGCCTGGACATGCGCCCAACGGTACGCGCTCCGCCAGACCCGCAATCGGGAATTTGCTGCACGAGAGCCTCTAAGCTGTGGCCCGAAAGCGCGCGATGACCGCGGCTGGGATTGGCATGCCCTTCAATTTGACCGGATCGTCCGGGTCGCGCCCGGCCCATACCCGCGTCTCGCTGCCTTCGACGGCAAGCTCGCCGCCGATCGAGATGCGATGCGCCACGTCGAAGCTCGAGCGCCGAAATTCGCTGACCTCGGAGGCGATATCCGCGACATCGTTGAACTTGGCGGGCTTGAGAAAGCGGGCCTTGGCGTCCACCAGCGGAATGCCCACGATGCCGAAGGCCGTCCCCAGCTCGTTCGGCGGCACGCCCAGTGCCGTTTCGAACAGCAGCCAGACGCTCCAATCGAAAAACTCGAAGAAATGGCTGTTGAACACGATGCCGGCCGGGTCGCAATGACCCCATTCGACCGTGAATCGCCGGCGGTACACGAGATTAGCCATGCCTAGTCCGGGTTTCCTTACAGGAGGCTTACTGGCGGCGGCAGAGAAACCCGCCTCTGCGCCCGATGTCAAATCCCACAGGCCTCTCCGCATGGGCGGAATCCGGACCGCTTTAAGCCGCAATTTCAAGGAACTAATTGCCTTCCCCAGCCAGCCAGGGAAACAACTGGGAGCCGGGGGCGGAACCTGCAATGGTTTCCGCGGGGGCATCTAAGCCGATTTGTCGACGTTCGGGTCGTATCGATGCGCGTAGCGGTCAGCGTATTGCGTGCGAACGGTTGGCCGCGCGTCGTCGCTGCGCTGGCCGCGATGCGCTGCACCCTTCGTTCGAGCGGTTCGGCCGCGGTCGTTGCCGCCGTCGTGAGCGCGCTGACAGTCGAGCCGGTGTGGGCGGAAACGCTGCCAGAAGCGCTGGTGCGGACTTATCAGAATAATCCGCAACTCAATGCCGAACGCGCACGCCAGCGCGGGACCGACGAAGGCGTCTCGCAGGCGCTTGCGGGATACCGCCCGCAACTCTTGGCCACCCTGACCGGCGGCCTGCAGCAGGTGCGGGTGCTGTTTTTCGACAACACCATTCAAACCCAGACGCTGCGCACCTGGACCATCGGGCTCACCGTGTCGCAAACCCTGTTCAACGGCTTCAAGACCGCCAATACCGTTCGCCAGTCGGAGGCGCAGGTGTTCTCGGGGCGCGAGGCGCTGCGCAATACCGGCCAGGGCGTACTGCTTGACGCGGTGACCGCCTATACCAACGTGCTCGCCAACCAAAGCTTGGTCGAGGCCCAACGCATCAATGTGGCGGCCCTGCGCGAGACGCTCGCCACCACGAAGACGCGTCTCGAGGGCGGCGACGTCACGCCGACGGACGTGGCGCAGGCGGAGGCACGGCTGAGCCGCGGCCTCGCCGATCTCAATGCCGCCGAGGTCGGGCTGGCGATCAGCCAAGCGCTTTACGCCCAGGTCATCGGCGTGCCGCCGGGCCGACTGGTGCCGGCTGAATCGATCGACCGGCTGCTGCCGCGCACGCGCGAGGAGGCGAGCGCGATCAGCCGCAAGGAGCATCCCGCCATTCTCGCGGCGATGTACGACATCGATGTCGCCCAATTCGGCACCAAGATCGCCGAGAGCAGCTTGTTGCCGACCCTCTCGGTGCAGGGAAGTCTCCAGCGCCAATGGGAGAACGATCCTACGCTCAGCGCCAAGGGCAACGATATCGCCTCGTTGCTGGGAACGGCGAGCGTGCCGATTTACGACGGCGGGCTGGCGGCCTCGCAGATCCGGCAGGCCAAGGAGATTGCGATGCAGGCTCGCATCGTGCTGGAGCTCATCCGCAATCAGACCCAGACCGCGGTTCTGAGCGCCTGGGTCACCTTCGAGGGGGCGAAAGTTGCGCTCGCCGCCGCGGAGGCAGAAGTGCGCGCTGCCAGCGTCGCGCTCGCCGGCGTGCAGAAGGAAGCGCAGGCGGGCCAGCGCACGACGCTCGACGTGCTCAACTCGCAGCAGGACCTCACGGCCGCCCGCGCGCGGCTGATCGGCGCCCAACGGGACCGCGTGATCGCCGCCTATGCGCTGCTCGGCGCCGTCGGGCGCCTCGACGTCAAGACGCTCGGCCTCAATACTCCGGACTATGCGCCCGAGGTCCACTACCATCAGGTCCGCGACGCCTGGCACGGACTGCGCACCCCGACGGGGCAATAGTCCCATCGCAAAAACCGCGCTGGCGTACGAATGGGTTGATCTCGGTCGGCTCAGGCGAGCTCTTTCGGGCATAGGCTACCTCCTCCACGCCGAGATCGCGGACCCGTCGGGGCACGACGAGACCTGACCACACGCCGATTTTTTTGAACTTCCGACGGCGCTGTCAGGTCGGTGTAAGGAAAATATTGAACACTTCTGGTCGCGCGCCGAAGTGCGCTCGCTCTGCATCTTGCCGCCTCGGCTGGGGACTCTCCCAGGCATTCGGCATTAGAGGGACATCGTCGTGTGGCTCATCGTCTATTACGTCATCTTCATGATCGCAGGCGATCTCGCCGCCTACGCCATCGGTCTCGTCACCGAACGCGAGTTTGGCGGCCAGGTCAGTCTCATCGTCTTTCTCGTGCTCTATTTTCTGTTCCTGTGGGTTGCTTGGGTGCTTGCGATGTGGATCACCAAGCCCAGTCATGTCGAACCCGCGAG
>VAZL01000716.1 GCA_005883445.1 Alphaproteobacteria bacterium
CGCAATGGCCGGCGGGCGTTCTCGGGAACGAACGCGCCGACGCCCTGCCGAGTGATGACAAGCCCCTCCGCGCGCAGCGCGGCGACCGCTTCGCGCACGACGGTTCGACTCACCCCAGTCGCTGCGATCAATTCCTGCTCGGTCGGCAATTGCGAGCCGGGCGCGATCTTGCCGCTGGTGATATCCTCGGCGAGCCGGGCGACAAGCTCGCCGGTCAAGGATCGGGGAGCCGGAAGCGGCCGGATCATCGACAGGCTTGGGCTCGAGAGGCTTCGGCTCGATCGACCCATTCGCACTTGACTCCCAAAGATGGCCAGTCATCATATGATATGACAAGTGGTCGCGCAACGACAACGCAATAACAGATCGAGGAGACCCCCTATGGATCGCCGTACCCTGCTCCGCCTCGGCGTCTTTTCCACGCTTGGCACGCTCGCAACCGACCTGATCGGCCCGACATCGGCGCAATCGAAGCTCGTCCTCAAGGCCACCGATGTGCATCCCCTCGGCTATCCGACCGTCGAAGCGGTCTTGGCGCTGGGCCGCAAACTGGAAGCGGCGACGGACGGGCGGCTCAGCATCCAGATGTACCCGTCGATGCAACTCGGCGGCGAGAAGGAGATGATCGAGCAGGCGCAGGTCGGGGCGCTTGCCATCGCGCGCATTAGCGTTGGGCCAATGGGCCCGCTTGTTCCTGAGCTCAACGTGTTCAATCTGCCGTTCATGTTCCGCGACGATGCCCACATGGAGAAGGTGATCGATGGCCCGATCGGCGACGAATTGTTGAAGAAGCTGTCGGAGCATCCGACCGCAGGACTTATCGGGCTTTGCTGGATGAACGCCGGCACGCGCAACGTCTACAACAGCAAGAAGCCGATCAAGAATATCGGCGACCTCAAGGGGCTCAAGATTCGGATGATGGGGAATCCGGTCTTCGTCGACACCATGAACGCGCTCGGCGGCAATGGCGTCGCCATGGGCTTCGATCAGCTCGTCAATGCGATGCAGACCGGCGTGGTCGATGGGGCCGAGAACAATTATCCGACCTACGCGACCGGGCAGCATTACCGCTACGCCAAGTACTACTCGCTCACCGGGCATCTGATGATCCCGGAAATCCTGGTGTTCTCCAAGAAGACCTGGGACACGCTCTCGAAGGACGATCAGGCGCTGATCGCCAAGTTTGCCAAGGAAGCGCAGCAGGAAGAGCGCAAGCTTTGGTACGCGATGGAGGAGACGTCGAAGAGCGAGATGCAGAAAGCGGGCGTCGAGATCATCAACATCGACGACAAGAAACCCTTCCAGCCGAACTGATCAAGCGCATTCAAGACGTGCAATGACCGTCTGATCGCTTGCCGAAGAAGCCGGCCGATCGATTGATCGCGCCGGCTGTCCTATTGCTTATCAGGGACAGGGACTTCCATGAAGGAGCTGTATTTCCGGGCGATGGACGCGATCCATAACGCCTGCCTGTTCGTGGCCGGCGCATTTCTCGTTATCATCGTGCTGATCATTCCTTACGGCGTGTTCACCCGTTACGTGCTCAACAGTGCGGCATCGTGGCCGGAGCCGTTGGCGACCTTGTTGATGATCGTGGTCTCGTTTCTCTCCGCCGTGGTGTGCTATCGCGAATATCTGCACATCGGCGTCGGCGTTCTGCCCACGTTTCTGCACGAACCGGCCAAATCATATCTCGGCTGGATCCTCGAAGTGCTGATGCTGGCGACGAACCTGTTCATGCTCGTGTGGGGCATCAAGCTCTGCCAGGCGACCTGGCACCAGGCCATCCCGGAATTTCCCGTCGTTACCGTCGGCCTTTCCTATCTGCCGATCCCGATCGGCGGCGCGCTCACCGGCTTGTTCGTGATCGAGCGCTTCATGACGCAGAAGTTCTTCTCCGAGCCGGAGCCCGAGACGGTCAGCCAGCTCACCACCGAATAGACCAAAGACGGGATTGCGTCGTGGACATCTTCATTCTCGTTGGCGGTTTCACCATCGTCTGTCTGATGGGCATGCCTGTCGCCTATGCGCTCGGCATCGCCGCCATTGCCGCCGCACTCTACGCCGGGATCCCGCTTGAAGCGGTGATGCTCAAGGTCGCCGGCGGCATGAGCGGTTTCTC
The DNA here is from genome assembly GCA_005883445.1 of Alphaproteobacteria bacterium. Taxonomy (GTDB): domain Bacteria; phylum Pseudomonadota; class Alphaproteobacteria; order Rhizobiales; family Xanthobacteraceae; genus VAZQ01. The sequence continues at coordinate 2,123 of VAZL01000716.1, forward strand.
GCTGCTGGCAATCCCGTTCTTCATTCTCACCGGCGCGATCATGGCGGTCGGCGGCATGGCCGAGCGCCTCGTCAACCTCGCCAAGGTCTTCGTCGGCTTCATTCGCGGCGGAATGGCGCTCGTCAACATCGTCGCCTCCACGATGTTCGGCTGCATTTCGGGTTCTTCCGTCGCCGATACCGCGGCGGTCGGTTCGGTGATGATTCCGCAGATGATCAAGAACGGCTATCCCCGCCTGTTCGCGGTCAATGTCACGATCTCGGGCTCGTTGCAGCCGCTTCTTGTCCCGCCCTCGCACAACATGATCATTTATTCGATCGCCGCGGGCGGCACGATTTCGGTGGCCCATCTGTTCATGGGCGGCATCATCCCGGCCTTGCTGCTCGGCCTATCGCTGATCATTCTTGTGCTGATCATCGCTTACCGGAACGAATTCCCCAGAGGCGAGATCGTGCCGTTGCGTCAGGCGGTAAAGATCGCCGCCGATGCGATCTGGGGCATGGTCACGATCGGGATCATCCTTGGCGGCATCCTGTCCGGCATCTTCACGCCGACCGAATCCGGAGCGGTCGCCTGTATTTACGCCTTCCTCGTCACGATGTTCGTCTACCGCGACGTCAAGTGGAGCGAGGTGCCGAAGCTGATCGCGCGCGTCGTGCGTACCGTCGGCATGGTCATGATCATGATCGGCTTCTCGATCGCCTTCGGCTACATGATGGCGATCATGCGCATACCGGCGAAGGTCACGGAGTTTTTCGTCGCGATCTCGAGCGACAAATACACGTTTCTGCTTTACGTCAACGTTCTGCTGCTGTTGCTCGGCACGTTCATGGATCTGGCGCCGATGCTGCTGATCTGCACGCCGATCTTCCTGCCCGTGATCAAGACCTTCGGCATCGATCCCGTGCACTTCGGCATCATCATGATCCTCAATCTCGGCATCGGCCTGCTCACGCCTCCGGTCGGGCCCACCATGGTGGTCGGGTGCGCGATCGGCCGCGTGAGCATGGAGGCGGTGTCGCGCAGCATCCTGATCTTCTACGTGCCGATGCTGATCGTGCTCGCACTCGTGACCTACATCCCGGCGCTGTCGCTTTGGCTGCCGAACTTGTTGTTGAAATAACCGGGCCGCGAGCTGAGAACCCCGATCCGCGAGGAGGCGTCGCTTACAGCGAATAGCCGCCGTCAACCACCAGCGTCTGCGCCGTCGGCGGTCTTCTGCCGTACCGTGATGTGCTATCGTTTAGGTCGGAAGCATAGGAGGGGCGAGCCCTCGATTCAGAACAATTCAGGTCTGCCCCAAGGGCCTCGAAGGCCATGCAGAGAATGGTCGCTACTCGAGGAACCCTGCCAGCCTAGGCAGCCAGAGACTGATGCCCGGGAAGTAGATGCACAGCAGAAGCCCAAGCACCTGGAGGGCGACGAACGGATACATGGCGCGGAACACGTCGGTCATGGTCACCCCCGGCGGGGCGGTCCCCTTCATGTAGAACAGCGTTGCTCCGAACGGCGGCGTCATGAACGCGGTCTGCAAATTGACCGCGACCAGCGTGCCGAACCATGTCATCAGGGCGGTGTTGTTGCCGATGTGGTCGGAGAAATCGTACTTCGCCAGGATCGGCCCGAAGATCGGCAGCACGATCAGGCAGATCTCGATCCACTCGAACGGGAAGCCGAGCAGGAAAATCAGCACCATGACGAAGGTGAGCATCGCCCACTTCGTAGTGATGCCGATATGCGCCAGAGTCGACACCATCAGGTCGTCGCCGCCCAGCACGCGGAACACGTAGGAGAAACCGGTCGCGCCGAGGAAGAGCAGAAAGACCAGCCCATTGGCGCGGCAGGAAGAATAGATCGCCTCGTTCAACATCTTGAGCGTCAGGCGATTGTTCAACGCGGCGATCAGCATGGAGCCGAGCACGCCCACGGCGCCGCTCTCGGTGGGGGTGGCCCAGCCGGCAAAAATTGATCCGAGCACAACCACCATCAGCAGCGTCATGGGAAACAGGCCGCGCCAGACAGCGATCCAAAACTCAAGGCGCGTCTGCGGTCCGTAATCCGGCGGCAGCTGGGGCGCCGCACCTGGCTTGAAGATCGCCACGACCACGATGTAGACGAGGTAGAGGCCTGAGAGCAGGAGGCCTGGCATGATCGCGGAGAGAAACAGATTGCCTGCCGAGGTCGCCAGCATCTCCGCCATCACCACCAGCATGATCGCTGGCGGAATGAGGATGCCGAGGGTTCCGGCCGAGGCGATCGTGCCAATGGCCAGCCGTTTGTCGTAGCCTGCTGCCAGCATTTGCGGCAGGGCAATCACCGACAGCGTAATCACGGCCGCGCCGACTACGCCAATCGGCGCGGCGAGGATCGTGCCCATGACCATTACGGCGACCGCAAGCGCGCCCGGGCACCATTTTAGCAAGACCTCGGTGGCGTTGAGCATGTCTTTGGCCGATCCCGATCGCTCCAGGATCGCGCCCATGAAGATGAACATGGGAATCGAGGCCAGCACCGGGTCGTTGGCAACCCCACCCCACATGCGCAACACGATGTCGGACAGGCCGATCAGCTTGAAAACCCCGAGCCACGCACCCAAAAGCGCGAAGATGAGCGCCAGCCCGCCCATGATGAAGGCCACCGGGTAGCCCAGGAAAATGACGAAAAACATCGACACGAACATGATCATGGCGAGGTGATCGGCGAGCCAGTCGAGCACGAAATTGACCTCCCCCGGTCTGGACTAGCGCATGTCCCGGCGAAGTAGGCACCGGTCGCCGTCAAGGACATGCGCCACTCAATAGTTCTAGAGCGCGTCCCGATTCCGCAGGAACGGGACGCGCTTTACACCTCCGTGATCACAGTGCCGATCTGCAGATTGACTTCCTTCCTGGGCAGCCGACCGAACAGGAAGACGATCACCCGCAACAGCACGCTCAGGATGCCGAACACCACAAGCCAGAGACCGGCGGCGTAGATGCCCTTGATGATCCAGCGGTGGGTCAACCCGACCGTGCTGTCGGACTGCTCGCCGATCCGGTAGGACGCCTCGACGAAGTCGATGCTGTAGTACGAGACGAGCGTCATGTAGGGCAGCGCGAGCAGCAGGCAGCCGATGAGCTCCACCCAAGCCTTGCCGCGATACGTCATCCGCTTGTAGCAGTAACCCATCCACAGCGAGAAGATCGCGGCGTGGAAATGCCATTCCAGCTCTTGCAGCTTGGTGTACGGCAGCTGCATGCCGAACTTACGCGCCACGACGTCGAAGGAGGTGACGCATGCCATGATGACCATCAGCCATCCGGATGTCAGGGCGATCCATTCGAGCGGCCGTCGCAAATCCTCGGACAGCTTCAACAACGCTCTCATCTTGTCTGTCCCCTGCCGCCGCGCGCCTCGCCGCGACCT
>VAZL01000519.1 GCA_005883445.1 Alphaproteobacteria bacterium
TTTCGCGTGCTTTCGCGCCTACGTTATCAGCCGGCGGTGCGCATTGCGCCGCCCTATTACAACGACACGGTCTATATCGAGGCGCTGGGATCCTCGACCGGCGCGGAGCTCTCACAGCTCAGCTTCAAGCCCGATGTCGTCCTCGCCTCGTTCCACGGCGTGCCGAAGGCCTATGTGGACAACGGCGATCCCTACTTTGCCCATTGCGTCGAAACCGTCCGCCTTCTGCGCGAGCGGCTCAATCTCGAGCAGTCGAAATTGACGATGACGTTTCAGTCCCGGTTCGGCCGCGGCAAGTGGCTCGAGCCCGCGACCAATCTCACCCTCAAGCAGCTCGCCAAGAGCGGGGTGAAGAATATCGCGGTGGTCACGCCGGGCTTTTCGGCCGATTGCCTCGAAACGCTGGAGGAGATCGCAATCGAGGGTGAGCGCATCTTCAAAAAGTACGGGGGTGAGAATTTCGCGGCGATACCCTGCCTCAACGACAGTGCGCCCGGCATGCTGGTGATTTGGCAGATGGCGCTGCGGGAGCTCAAGGGCTGGGTATAGCCGCCGTTTGGGGGCTTGCCGCGACGACTGGACGCCGATGGGGATTGCCGCTTACGCGACCCCGGCGCGCAGGAGGTCGTGGAAGTGCACGACGCCGACCGGTTTGCCGCCATCCACCACGATGAGTTGCGTCTTCTTCATCGAGTTGAGCAGCTCGAGCGCTTCGCTGACAAGCTGGTCGGGCCGCACGGTCTTCGGCTCCGCCGTCATCACCTCCTCGACTTTGAGGTCGAGCAGGTTGGCGCTCATGTGCCGGCGCAAGTCCCCGTCGGTGATGATGCCCACGAGATGGCCGCGGCGGTCGGTGATGCCGACGCAGCCGAAGGTCTTGGCGGTCATCTCGGCGATCGCTTCCGACATGCGGGTGCCGATCGTGGCGAGCGGGATCTCGCTGCCGGTATGCATGATGTCGCGCACGAACTTGAGCATCGCGCCAAGCCGCCCGCCCGGGTGGAACCTGCTGAAGTCGACCGCGGTAAAGCCGCGGCTCTCCAGCAGCGCGACGGCGAGGGCGTCGCCGAGCGCGGCCTGCATCAGCGTCGAGGTGGTGGGAGCGAGATTGTGGGGGCAGGCCTCGCGCGCCTGCGGCACCGCCAGCACGACGTCGGCCGCTCGGCCGAGCGTGCTGTCGCTGACCGCGGTGACGGCGATGAGCCCGATGCGGAAGCGGCGCGAGTAGTCGATCAGGTCCTTGAGTTCGACCGTCTCTCCCGACCACGACAGCGCCATGATGACGTCATCGGGCGTAATCATGCCGAGATCGCCATGACTGGCTTCGCTGGGGTGAACGAAGAAGGCGGGCGTGCCGGTGGAGGCGAAGGTTGCCGCGATTTTCCGCCCCACATGCCCGGATTTGCCCATGCCGGTCACGATCAGCCGGCCGCGTGCGCCGGAGATCAAATCGACCGCGGCAATGAAGGCACGGCCGAGGCCGTCATGAATCGCGGCCGAAAGCGTGTTGATGCCAGTCGCCTCGACCTCGAGCGTTCGCACCGCCGACGCGATGAGTTCGCCGGTGCGGGCGCTCGTTCCTCGTTGCGTGCTCAGCGGTTTGGGCATGATGGTCGGATAGCACGGAAGCCGACCGCAGGCGACCCGCGGCTCGGCCGAGCGGTCTTTACCATATCTGCTTTCGCCTGGTTAACCAAAGCATAACTGGCTCAGCCGGCTCCGCGGCGCCCATCCTCACGCTAGCCGTCGCCGAGCAGGCGCCTGAGTTCGGCGCGCATCGCCGGCGCGATGTCGCTGCGCTCGAGCGCATAGGCGATGTTGGCCGTAAGAAAGCCTACCTTCGAGCCGCAATCGAAGCTCCTGCCGTCGAATTCGAGGCCATAGAACGGTTGGGTCTTGGCGAGCTCGATCATCGCATCGGTGAGCTGGATCTCGCCGCCCGCACCGCGCCTCTCGGCGGCAAGAATGTCGAAGACCTCGGGCTGGAGGATATAGCGGCCGGTGATGATGAGGTTCGAGGGCGCGCGGTCCCGCGGAGGCTTCTCGACCATTTGGGTGACCGAGAACAAGTTGCCTCTGCGTTCACCGATGCCGACCACCCCATACATGTGGATGCGGTCGGCCGGCATCTTCTCGACCGCGATGATGTTCGCGCTCTCGCCGAGGTTGCGCGCGGCGTCGATCATCTGCGCCAGGCAGCCGCGGTTGTGCTGTACCAGCACGTCGGGCAGCAGCAGCGCGAACGGCTCGTGGCCCACGAGCTCGCGCGCGCACCACACCGCATGGCCCAGCCCCAAGGGCAATTGCTGCCGCGTGAAGCTCGCCGTTCCCGGCCCCGGCAGGTCGCGCGCCAGCGCCTCAAGGTCGGCGCGTCGCTGGCGCTCCGTGAGCGTGTGTTCGAGCTCGAACTGGCGGTCGAAATGGTCCTCGATGACGGCCTTGTTGCGGCCGGTGACGAAGATGAAATGTTCGATGCCGGCCTCGCGTGCTTCGTCGACCACATGCTGGATCAACGGCCGGTCGACCACCGGCAGCATCTCCTTCGGCATGGCCTTCGTGGCCGGCAAGAACCTGGTGCCCAGCCCGGCGACCGGAAAGACGGCTTTGCGGATGGGTTTCATGAGCTCGTTGGGATTGTAGTCGTAGTCGTGGCCGCGTCCATCTGTCTCGGTATTGCCGAAGTTTGGGCGTGCAATGACCGCTGGAACGCCGGCGGCAAGGCCATTAAGTCCTACCCGGTAGGGCGCCGGCAAGGGTCCGTTAAGCGTCCCGCGACCATTCGAGTTCCCCAAAAACCTGACAGGCAACGACCGAGTCGAGACGAAACGCGATGCCACGATTTGCCTCACCGACGGGTTTCCTCAGCGCGGCAGCTCTGGCCGCCACCGCCTGGGCGGCCCCGGCGCCGGGCCAGGGGTTGGACATCCGCACGCTGTTCAGCGCGCCGAGTGCGAACACCGCTGGTGCTCCCGCGCCGGCGGCGGGGGCCCCAGACTGGAGCGGCGAATCCGGCGCCTCCAATCACCCGCTGATGACGGCGCAGGCGATCCGCGCTGCGGCTGCCAATTTCCGCAATTGCCTCGCCGGACTCTGGCCGCTGGCGGAGCGTCGCGGCGTTTCGCGCGCGCTGTTCGAGGCCAACGTTGCGGGCCTCACGCCCGATCTGCGGATCATGGATCTGCTCGATGCCCAGCCCGAATTCACCAAATCGTTCTGGGACTATCTCGACATCCTGGTGAACGAGGATCGCATCCAGAATGGGCGGGCGATTCTCGCCCAGCACCGCGCCACCTTCGACGCGGTCGAGAAGGCGTATGGTGTCGATCGCCACTTCATCGCCGCGATCTGGGGCGTCGAGTCCAATTACGGCACGCAGATCGGCGAGCGCTCGGTGATCCGTTCGACGGCGACGCTCGCCTGCATCGGCCGCCGCCAAGACTATTTCCGCGAGGAGTTTCTCTCGGCGCTGGAAATTCTCGCGCGCGGCGATGTGAAGGCGGATCATCTCAAGGGCTCGTGGGCCGGCGCTTTCGGCCCGACCCAGTTCATGCCGACCTCGTTCAAACGCTACGCCGTCGACTTCGACGGCGACGGCCGCCGCGACGTCGTCGACTCCGTGCCCGACGTGATCGCGTCCACCGCGAACAATCTCAAGAAGGACGGCTGGGTCACCGGCCAGACCTGGGGCTACGAGGTCGTGGTGCCGAAAGGCTTCAATTTCATGCTCGCCGATCGTTCGCGCGTGATGTCGGTGCAGGAATGGGAACGAGCTGGCATCCGCCGCGCCGGCGGCAAGGCCTTCCCGCGTGTCGATGACCGCGCCTATCTGCTGGTACCGGCGGGGGCGCAGGGGCCGGGCTTCCTGATGCTGCAGAACTTCCGCGTGATCATGAAATACAACCCGGCCGAAGCCTACGCGCTCGCCATCGGCCATCTCGCCGACCGGCTGCGCGGCGGGGAGCCCTTCGTGCAGGCCTGGCCGCGGCAGGAACGCGTGCTCACGCGGGCGGAACGCTACGAGTTGCAGCAGCATCTCGCCGCGCGCGGCTACGATGTGGGCGAGCCCGACGGCCGGCTCGGGGGCAAGACCCGCAACGCGTTGCGGCAGTTCCAGTCGTCGGTGGGTCACGTGCCCGACGGGTTTGCGTCGGCCGCGATCCTGGAGCGGCTGCGCAGCCGCTAAATGGGCGCCTGCAGGGGTCGCAGGGGGGTCAGGTCGGGCTATCGTCAAGTTGCCATTTTTGCCGTATTAATAGCCAGTTAATGCTTGCCGCTCATCGCCCGGGTCGGCGTGGCAGCGGCGCAATGGCGGACGGCAGTCGATCATGAGCTCAACCAGCAGGTTTCGAGGATATGTGGTCGTCGCGGCCGCGAGCGTCAGCCTCGTGCTGTTGTTGCCAGCGCAAGCGCAATTCTGGGGGGATTGGGGCGGCCGTCCGCAGCGCCAGCAACAACAATGGAACAACAACTGGTTCGGCGGCGGCTGGAATGAGCGCCGTTCTTACGACCCCTACCGCCAGGAACGCGAGGCGCCGGTCGATTATTCGCGCGCGCCCCCGTCGTCGCAGAAGAAGCCCGAAGCCACGACCCCGATCGTGGTGATGGGCGATGCCAACGCGGATTGGCTGGCCTACGGGCTCGAAGATGCCTTTTCCGAGAACCCGGAGTTTGGCATCGTGCGCAAGCATCGCACGGATTCCGGCCTGATCCGCTACGATCAGCGCCGCGATCTCGAGTGGCCGCAGGTGGTGCGCGAGATCATCGCGGCCGAGAAGCCCAAATTCATCGTCATGATGGTCGGAAACAACGACCGTCAGACGATCCGCGAAAAGGCCCCCCCTGTGGTGGGTCGTCCCGCCACGCCCAAGCCGAATACGCAGGCGGCACAGCCGAGCCCGCCCGCAACTCCACCGATTCCGGCCCCGCCGATTCCGACCCCGCCGCCCGACGCGGAGCAACAGCCGCCCGCCCCCTCCGAGGCCGCCGAACACGCCAATATGACGCCTGAGCAGGCGCGCCAGGCATCCTATGGACCGTGGGAGTTTCACACGGAGAAGTGGGAGCTCGCCTATATCAGGCGCATCGATGCGACCATTGCCGCCCTCAAGAGCGCAGGCGTTCCGGTCATGTGGGTGGGTCTGCCGTCGCAGCGCGGTACCAAGGCGAGCGCCGATTCGTCCTATCTCAACGAGCTCTACCGCAGCCGAGCCGAGAAGGCGGGAATCGTGTATGTCGACATCTGGGACGGCTTCGTCGACGAGGCGGGCCGCTACTCGCCGCAAGGGCCGGATTACGAAGGACAGATTCGCCGCTTGCGCAGCGGCGACGGCGTCTATTACACCAAGTTCGGCGCCCGCAAGGTTGCCCACTACGTCGAGCGTGAAATCCAGCGCAGCATCGCCAACCGGGGCATGCCAGTGGCGCTGCCGATGCCGGTCGATCCTGGCCCCCAGGCGCCGAATGCCAAGCCGGAGGGTCCCGTCCAGCGGCCGTTGGCCGGACCAGTGGTCCCGCTGACCGCCATGCAGGCCGCGTCGGAAGAACTCATCGGCAGCGGCCGCGCTGCCCCCGCCGCCGACGCAACCGCCACGCGCGTGCTCACCAAGGGCGAGACGGTCGCGGCTCCGACCGGACGGGCCGATGATTTCAGCTGGCCGCGCGGCAGCGTGCTCAACGTCCAGCCGTCGGCGGCTGATCTCGCGGCTGCGCCGCCGCCTGCGCCCGCACCGGACGCTTCCGATGCGAAGCCAACGAAGCCCGCCGCGGGACAACGTACCTCGGATTCCACTCAGGCCGATGCGTCGTCAGAGGAGAAGGCGGCGCAGCGCCGCCCGCGCCGCCCCAATCCCTCGAATCCGCAACGCTCCCCCTTCTTCTTCCAAAACTTCTTTCGATAGAACAGGTTCATGGTGACTGCGGCGGGCGCAAGCGGCCGCCCGCCAGCGGCGCCGCTCAGCGCGGCAGCGTCGTCGATCCCATCAAGAACTTGTCGACGGCATGCGCCGCTTGGCGGCCCTCGCGGATCGCCCACACCACCAGCGACTGGCCCCGCCGCATGTCGCCGGCCGCGAACACTTTCGGATTGGAGCTCTGATAGGCCAGTGTATCGGCCTTCACGTTGCCGCGCTGATCGAGCGCGAGGCCGAGTTCTGCGATCATGCCTTCGTGCACGGGATGCACGAAACCCATGGCGAGCAACACCAGATCGGCGTCGATCTCGAACTCGGTGCCGGGAATGGGCTTGATCTTGTCATCCGCACGCGCGCAGTGAAGTTTTTTCACCTCGCCGTTCTCGCCCGAAAATTTGGTGGTCAGCACGGCAAAATCGCGTTTGACGCCTTCCTCATGGCTCGATGATGTCCGCAGCTTCAACGGCCAGTCGGGCCACGTCAGCATCTTGTTCTCGTGCAGCGGCGGCTGCGGCATGATCTCGAAATTGGTGACCGACAACGCACCTTGGCGGAACGCCGTGCCAATGCAGTCGGAGCCGGTGTCGCCGCCGCCGATGACCACGACGTGCTTGCCGCCCGCCAGAATCGGCACGCTGCCGTCGTCCGCTTCGCCGCTCACGCGGCGGTTCTGTTGCGGCAAGTAGTCCATCGCAAAATGGATGCCTTTGAGCTCGCGGCCCGGAATCGGCAGATCGCGCGCCTTTTCGGCGCCGCCGGTGAGCACCAGCGCGTCATAGTCGGAGAGGAGCTCCTTGGCCGGCACGTTCACGCCCACGTGCGCGTTGTAATGGAAGGTCACGCCTTCCGCCTCCATCTGCGCGACGCGGCGCGCGACGATGTGCTTCTCCATCTTGAAATCGGGAATGCCGTAAGTCAGCAATCCGCCAGCCTTGGCGAACTTCTCGAACACATGCACGTCGTGGCCGGCGCGTGCCAACTGCTGCGCGCAGGCTAATCCGCCCGGACCCGAGCCGATGATGGCCACTTTCTTACCGCTCCTGTCGGCGGCCGGCTCCGGTTTTATCCAGCCTCGCTCGAGCGCACGGTCGGCGATCGCGCATTCGATGGTCTTGATGGTGACGGGATTGTCCTCGATGTTGAGCGTGCAGGCGGCCTCGCACGGCGCCGGGCAGATGCGGCCGGTGATCTCGGGGAAATTGTTGGTGGAGTGGAGGTTGCGCGTAGCCTCCTCCCAGTTGCCGCGATAGACGAGGTCGTTCCAGTCCGGGATCTGATTGTTGACCGGACAGCCGGTGTGGCAGTAGGGAACGCCGCAATCCATGCAGCGTGCCGCTTGTTTCTTGTTCTCCTCCTCCGGCAGCGGGCGCACGAATTCGCGCCAATGCTTGATGCGCTCCTCGACCGGCTCGTAGTGACGGTCCTCGCGCTCGTATTCCAGGAAGCCGGTGATCTTGCCCATTCGCACTCAGCCGAGGGGAGCCCGCTACTCCGCCGCTTCCACGATCTGCGCACGCTGCAGCTCGGCGAGCGCGCGTCGGTACTCGACCGGCATCACCTTGCGGAACATCGGGCAATATTTCTTCCAGTCCGCAAGGATCCTGTCCGCGACCGTCGAGCCGGTGAAGCGGGCGTGCCGCGTGATCAGGAGGTTGAGGCGCTCCAGGTCATGCTGGGTCATGTCGCCCATGACGTCGACGCGGCCGTGCGAGCCGAGATCATGGGTCTGGTGATAGATGCTCGCGCTCGCTTCCTCTTCCTCGGGCAACGGCTCCAGCTCGACCATGGCGAGGTTGCAGCGCGAGGCGAAGGTGCCGTCCTCGTCCAGGACATAGGCGATGCCGCCGGACATTCCGGCCGCGAAGTTGCGGCCGGTGCGGCCGAGCACGACCACGATGCCGCCGGTCATGTATTCGCAACAATGGTCGCCGGCGCCCTCGATCACGGCGAC
>VAZL01000717.1 GCA_005883445.1 Alphaproteobacteria bacterium
ATCCGGCGCACGCCGGCAGCGACCGCGCTGTCGCCGAGCGCGGCGATGACACCGATATCGCCCGTGCGCTTGACGTGGGTGCCGCCGCAGAGCTCCACCGACCAGCCCATGGTGTTGCCGCCGCCTCGGCCCATGGCGACGACGCGCACCTCGTCGCCATATTTCTCGCCGAACAGCGCGCGCGCCCCCGACGCGATCGCTTCATCGACCGCCATCAGCCGCGTGGTCACCGGCGAATTCTGCAGCACGAAATCGTTGGCGAGATCCTCGACGCGCTCGATCTCCTCGGCCGTCATCGGCTTGGGATGGGAGAAGTCGAAGCGCAGCCGGTCGGGCGCGACCAGCGAACCCTTTTGCGCCACGTGATCGCCCAGCACCTGGCGCAGCGCCTCGTGCAGAAGGTGCGTGGCCGAATGATTTCGCCGGATGCCGCTACGGCGGGAATGATCGACTTCCAGCGTGAGCGCGGCGCCGACCTTGAGCGTGCCCTTCTCGACGGTTCCGGAATGGACGAATACGTCGCCCGCCTTCTTCTGGGTGTCGGCGACGGAAAAGCGCACGCCGTCGCCGCGCATGACGCCGGTGTCGCCGACTTGACCGCCGGACTCGGCGTAAAACGGCGTCTGGTTGAGGACGACGGCGCCGCTCTCCCCGGCCCGCAACGCATCGACCTCCTTGCCGTCCTTCACCAGCGCGACAACGACGCCCTCGACGGTTTCGGTCTCGTAGCCCAGGAACTCGCTCGCGCCGGCTTTTTCGCGCAAGCTGAACCACACCGCCTCGGTGGCGGCGTCGCCCGAGCCGGTCCAGGAGGCGCGCGCCTTTTCGCGCTGGCGCTCCATGGCGGCGTCGAAGCTTTCGGTATCGACGGTGATGCCGCGCGGCTTGAGCGCGTCCTGGGTGAGGTCGAGTGGAAACCCGTAGGTGTCGTAGAGCGTAAAGGCGGCTTCGCCGGAAAACTTGGCGCCGCGCCCCAGTTCCTTGCTTCCTTCCTCGAGCAGCGCGAGCCCGCGCTCAAGCGTCTTGCGAAACCGCGTCTCTTCGAGCTTGAGCGTTTCGGTGATCAGCGCTTCGGCGCGGGAAAGCTCGGGATAGGCCTGGCCCATCTCGCGCACGAGCGTGGGAACGAGGCGCCACATCAGCGGGTCCTGCGCGCCGAGGAGCTGCGCATGGCGCATGGCGCGGCGCATGATGCGGCGGAGCACGTAGCCGCGGCCCTCGTTCGACGGCAGCACCCCGTCGGCGATCAGGAACGACGACGCGCGCAGGTGATCGGCGATGACGCGGTGGGATACGCCGCGCGCATCTTCGGGCTCGACCCCGGTCAGGTCGGCGACGTGGGAGATGATGGCGCCGAATAAATCGATCTTGTAATCGTCGTGGGTGCCTTGCAGCACCGCGGCCATCCGCTCGAGCCCCATGCCGGTGTCGATCGAAGGCTTCGGCAGCGCGACGCGCTCGCCGCCGGGAAGCTGCTCGAACTGCATGAAGACGAGATTCCAGATCTCGATGAAGCGGTCGCCCTCGGCCTCGGACGAGCCGGGCGGGCCGCCTGGAATGTGCGGCCCATGGTCGTAGAAGATTTCCGAGCAAGGGCCGCAGGGCCCGAGGTCGCCCATCTGCCAGAAATTGTCGGAGCCGGCGATGCGCACGATCTTACTCTCGGGCAGCCCCGCGATCTTCTTCCACAGATCGAACGCCTCGTCGTCGTCGATGAAGACGGTCGCCGTCAACCGATCGACCGGCAAGCCGAACTCTTTGGTGATGAGGTTCCAGGCAAGCTCGATGGCGCGGTCCTTGAAGTAATCGCCGAACGAGAAGTTGCCGAGCATCTCGAAGAAGGTGTGATGGCGCGCGGTGTAGCCCACATTGTCGAGATCGTTGTGCTTGCCGCCGGCGCGCACGCATTTTTGCGCGGTGACCGCGCGCGAATAGGGGCGCTTCTCCAAGCCGGTAAAGACGTTCTTGAATTGCACCATGCCGGCATTGGTGAACATCAGCGTGGGATCGTTGCGCGGCACGAGCGGAGACGACGGCACCACCTCGTGGCCGTTCTCGGCGAAATAGTCGAGGAATCTCGACCTGATCTCGTTGACGCCGCTCATTCTCGGATATCCGCCAATCGTCGCGCGTGCTGCGCCCGCCCTTGCCGAGAGTCGCGCTCCGCGCCCGGCGTCGCACAGTGTGCCGGTGCTTTTAGCGGCGCCTCCACCGCCTGTCCAGAAAGCGCCGCCGCGCGACCCGCAACGCGCGGCTCGCTTGCACCGGTTCTCCGCGCGCAAGCGCGTTTGCCCGCCGCGCCCGTGAGCCAAGCCCTTACTCGCGTCGCGCCGATTGCGCGCGCACCTTGCCGCGCCCCGCGGCCCTCGCGCCCAACACCGCCGGACAAGACGATGACCTCACCGCAGCGGCAGCCGGCTTCGCGCCTGGAAGAGCTGCTGCGCGCGGGGCGATTCGTCATCACGGCGGAGATCACGCCACCGGTCTCGTGCAACGCGGATGACCTGCTGCGCAAGGCGCTCCCGCTCGCCGGCCTGGCGGATGCCGTCAACGTCACCGACGGCGCCAGCGCCCGCGCGCACCTCTGCGCGCCGATCGCGGCGGCTCTGCTCGCGCGCGCGGGCATCGAGCCGATCCTCCAATTCACCTGCCGCGATCGCAACCGGATCGCGCTGCAGGCCGATCTCATGGGGGCTGCCGCCTGCGGCGTGCGCAACCTGTTGTGCCTGACCGGCGACGACC
>VAZL01000718.1 GCA_005883445.1 Alphaproteobacteria bacterium
ACGCCGTTGAGCTTGATCGTGGTGGCCATAGCTACCTCCGGGCTATTCGCGTGGATTTGACCATAAGGCCTCTGGAGCCCGCACGTACTAGCTCCTTAGAGAATCGCGCGTTGCCCGCCCCGCAGCAAGCGAGCCGTAGGTCTTACGCCGCGTTCGTCGCCTCGGCGGGCGTCCATTCCGTGCCCCAGCCGCGTCCGGCGCGATACATCTCGTCGCTCGTGTGTTGCGTGAACTCCACGGCAAGGCGGTCGCTGCGCAGCCCTAACGTCTCGACACATGCGTCGATCAGCGCCTGGGCCAGTTCGGCCCGTTGTTCGGGCGGGCGGCCCCGCCGTATGTCGCATGAGAGCAGGGCTGCCGGTTCCGGCTCGCCAGCGCTGCAGCACCACAGGCCGCCTTCGCCCAGCTCGCGAAACGCCACGGTCACCAGCTCGGGCGTCGTCTGCATGATACGTGCATATTTTTCGCCTAAGCGGTGGGCCAGACCGCGCTTCACCTCGACTGGATAGTGATTCGGAACGTCGAGCTGAAGGTAAGGCATGGTCCGATCTCCTTGGCACTGAGTCACGCCGTCCTGACACTGTTTGCTAAATCCGACGGGCAGCCGGGCGCGACGCACGAGACCTAATGCATTTACATGGCCGGGATAATCAGCGATGAATTCCCATCACTCATGAAGGAATTTCCGGTATGGCCAGTTCATCCAATGAGATGGCCATTTTCCAACGCGTGGCGGAGCGCGGCAGCTTTGCGGGCGCAGCCGAAGACGTGGGCTTGTCGCCATCCGCCGTGGCAAAGCTCGTCACGCGATTGGAGCAACGCCTCGGCGTGCGCCTGATCAACCGGACCACAAGGCACCTGGCACTGACTGCCGAGGGGGAAATCTACCTTGAACATGCGCACGAGATTCTTGCCGCTATCGAGTCCGCGGAAGCGGACATTGCATCCGCACGCCTTTCGCCACGCGGACAGTTGCGTGTGCATACCTTCCCGGTCATTGCCGTCCATCATCTCGCACCCGTCTTGCCGGATTTTTTGACGCGCTACCCTCAAATTACATTCGATTTCCTGGTCACCAACCGAATTGTCGACATCGTCGGCGAAAATGTAGACATTTCGCTGCGCATTGGGGGACTAAACGACTCTGCGCTTGTTGCCCGCAAGATCATCGATCTCACGCGAGTTGTATGCGCCAGTCCAAGTTACCTCGCCCGCCACGGCCGACCAGTCCGGCCTGCCGATCTTGTGCATCATTCATGTTTGACTCTAAGCCGTAACCCAGGCTCGGCAAC
>VAZL01000719.1 GCA_005883445.1 Alphaproteobacteria bacterium
GCGAGGGCGTGGATCTCAAAAAACAGGCAACGATCGTCTACGGCGCGCCGCCGCTGTTGTCGGAGAAGGCACTGCAAGGCGAGATGGACGCCACGCTGACGTTCTGGAATTTCTGCGCCGACCTCGAAAGCAAGGGCCACAAACGTGCCATTGCTATGGACGACGTCATGAAAGGCCTCGGAGCGAGGGGGCCGGTCGCGCTCGTCGGCTACACCTTCGACAGCACATGGGCCGCGCGCAACGGATCAACCGTCGAGCGCTTCCTCGCCGCCGCCCGTCAGGCCAAGGACATTCTTGCCTCGTCGGAGGCTGAATGGCAGCGGCTGGCGCCGCGCATCCGTGTTGGCGACGCGAACGCGCTTGCGATCTACCGCCAACGCTACGGCGAAGGCATCGTGCGCCGGCCGCTCGCCGAGGAGGAGGCGGATGCACGGGCTCTGTATCTCGTGCTCGCCGAGATCGGCGGCGCGGAGCTCGTCGGGCCGGCACGCGAGCTCGCCGCTGGAACCTTCTACCGGCCGGCCGCTGCGGAGTGAATGTGGGCGCCAGGCTCGTCTCGCTCGCACTGCTCATCGCGGTCTGGTATGCCGGCTCGCAATTGGCCGGCGCGCGCCTGCTTCCGGATCCGCAGGCGGTGGCGCTGGCCGTCCTCGATGAAGGGCGTTCGGGCGCGCTCGCCTTCAATCTCGGCGCGACGCTCGCGCGCGTCGCGGTGGCGTTCATCATCGCCATGATGCTCGGCTCGGTGATCGGCCTGATTATGGGTCGGTCGCGGATCGCGGACCGACTGGGCGATCCCTGGCTGATCGTGCTGCTCAACCTGCCGGCCCTGGTGATTATCGTGCTCGCCTATGTCTGGGCGGGGCTCACGGAAACCGCAGCGATCGCGGCCGTGGCGCTAAACAAGCTTCCGATCGCGACTGTGACCGTGCGCGAAGGCGCTCGCTCGCTCGATCACGCTCTCGACGACATGGCGCAGGTGTTTCGCATGGGGACATGGACGCGCCTGCGCCACGTCATATTGCCGCAGCTCGCGCCCTATCTCGCCGCGGCCGCCCGTTCCGGCCTGTCGCTGGTTTGGAAGATCGTGCTCATTGTCGAGCTGCTCGGGCGTCCGAACGGCGTCGGTTTCGAGATCGGGGTCGCGTTCCAGCTGTTCGACGTCACGCGCATCCTGGCCTATGCTCTCGCCTTCATCGCCGTCATGCTGGCAATCGAAACGTTTCTGGTGCAGCCGCTTGAACGACATGTCGCCCGCTGGCGCCCGAGGCCAGCTTGACCTCAACATCAAGCAAAAGTCTTTTCGCACTGCCTCGGGCGGAAAGTTCCAGGTCCTCGGCGAGCTTGCGTTCACCCTCGGCAGCGGGGAGGTCGCCGCTCTGGTCGGGCCGTCCGGCTGCGGCAAAACCACGCTGCTGCGGATCGTCGCGGGGCTCGACCGCGATTTCGAGGGCGGCGTTGCGCTTCCCGCACACGGCACGCTAGGCATGGTATTCCAGGAGCCGCGGCTGTTACCGTGGCGCACGGTCGAGCAGAACGTGCGGCTTGCCGCCCCGCGGGCGACCGACACCGGGCTTGACACGCTGTTCCAGGTGCTTGGCCTCAAGGCC
>VAZL01000720.1:0-2058 GCA_005883445.1 Alphaproteobacteria bacterium
CGATTTCCGCGCCGGCAGGGGCGACGCCGATGATGATGGACTGGCCCCAACCGCGATGGCAGGCTTCCAATGCCTGGCGCATCACAGTGATGTTGCCGGTGCAGTCGAAGGTATAATCGGCGCCGCCGATCTGGTCAGCGCCGCGCTTGGTCATGTTGACGAGGTGAGCGACCAGATCACTGCCGACCTCTTTCGGATTGACGAAATGGGTCATACCGAAGCGCTCGCCCCATTGCTTCTTACTGTTGTTGACATCGACGCCGATGATCATGTCGGCGCCGGCAAGCCGCAGCCCCTGGATGACATTGAGGCCGATGCCGCCGAGCCCAAACACGACGCACTTCGCACCAGGCTCCACCTTGGCGGTATTGAGGACAGCGCCGATGCCGGTGGTGACGCCGCAGCCGATGTAGCAGACCTTGTCGAACGGAGCGTCCTCGCGAATCTTGGCGACGGCGATCTCGGGCAGAACCGTGAAATTCGAGAATGTGGACGTGCCCATGTAATGGTGCAATTTCTTCCCGTCGAGCGAGAAGCGCGAGGTGTTGCCGGCATTCCGGCGTGTAGAGCGGAATGACGTGGTCCCCCTTTTTCACGCTGGTCACTCCTGGTCCGACATCGACCACGATCCCTGCACCTTCGTGGCCCAGGATGGCCGGGAATAGACCTTCCGGGTCTGCGCCGGACAACGTGAAGTCGTCGGTGTGGCAGATGCCCGTGGCTTTCACCTCGACCAGCACCTCGCCAGCTTTGGGCCCGTCCAGTTCGACCTCCGCGACCGTGAGCGGCTTGGCCTTATCGAATGCAACGGCGGCACGGGTTTTCATGGCACTTTTCCTCCTCTGCATCTTGGCCGGCAGGGCAAAGATCGCCTCCGGGAGCGTATCCCCGCAAATGTTGCAATGGCGGCGAAGGCAATAACCTCAAGCGGATTCCCACTCACCCGTCCCACGATAGCGGTTGCTCGGTCGTTCCGACTTCCGGGACGATGCGAGTACCCAGTTCGAGAAAAAAAACTTCAAGTATTCATTGAAAAGCATTACACAAAGAAATGTGAGTGAAAGTAAGCCTTCTCGCAAGAGCGCGGCCGCTTAGAAGGCCCGGTCTAATATCGGAGCGACCGGCTCAGCAGAACTGATCCGTCCTACGGCGCGTCATTACCGAGTAACTTTGGGAGGACAAGCTATGGCGAAAATCTCAATTCACCCGGCAGTGGACAATGGCGTGAAGCCCGGCTCGCCGAATTTCGCTGGTGGAACGCTCGCGTGTAAATGCGCGAGCGATCCGGTCGAAGTGAGCATTACGTCCCAGTGCGCCTATAATCACGTATGCGGATGCACCAAATGTTGGAAGCCCGCAGGCGCGCTGTTCTCGCAAGTCGCCGTTGTGCCGCGCGACAAGCTGCGTGTCTCCAAGAATGCCGAAAAGCTCAAAGTCGCGGATGCCAATGCGGCGATCCAGCGGTACGCCTGCACCGGTTGCGGAGTGCACATGTACGGCCGCATCGAGAACACGAAGCATCCGTTCTACGGGTTCGATTTTATCCACACCGAGCTTTCAAAGGACGAGGGCTGGGCACCTCCCGAGTTCGCAGCATTCGTCTCCTCGATCATCGAGTCCGGCACTCCGCCCGACCAGATGGGCGCGGTCCGGTCTCGATTGAAGGAGTTGCGTCTCGAACCCTACGACTGCCTGTCACCGGCCTTGATGGATGCGATCGCCACCCACGTTGCCAAGGCGTCGGGGAAGCTTGCAGCCTGATCGCAATTGGCTGCGCCCTAAGAATCGACTGTCTGACAGCGCATCCGCAGCGCGAAAATTGGCGGCCGGTTCCTTTGCCCCGGCCGCAAGTGGAGCGTTTTTCGAAGGAGAGAGGCATCACCTCCCGCATTCCGTCAGTTGCCTTTCCTCGATCGAGAATATCGCACCCTCCTTCACATCGACGTTCTTTACGATGCAGACGCGGTTCCGCGCCTCCCATACATGGGTGCAAGCAAGCGGCGCTTACTCGCGCAGAGCCGGTCGATATTGTGCGCCTTGTCGAAATTCTTGGCGAAC
>VAZL01000720.1:2117-4426 GCA_005883445.1 Alphaproteobacteria bacterium
ACCTGACGTTCCTCGTAAGCTAGGCGGGGCTTAGGTATCAAAAGTGACGTGCCCTTACGCCTCCGTTGCGCTGTGACACGCTGCCGGAAGTCTTCCCATCGAATGGGTGCCCCCGCGGCCCAGCGTGTGCGCGTGCGTCGGTCACCCGCGGTACTGTCGCAGGGAGGATACCGATGCGCAATTTCCTGCTCACCACCTGCATGGGCGCTCTAGCGGTCTTCGCTACGGGCACCGCTCATGCCAACGACGAACTCATCAGAATGTCGCAGAACCCGAAGGATTGGGTGATGCCGACCGGAAATTATGCCAACCATCGCTACTCTCAGCTCAAGCAGATCACGGCCGATAATGTCGGCAAGCTGCAGGTGGCATGGACGTTTTCGACGGGCGTTCTACGCGGCCATGAAGGCGGTCCGCTCGTGATCGGCGACGTCATGTATGTCCATGGGCCGTTCCCGAATCCGGTTTTTGCGCTCGATCTGAAGAATGACGCGAAGATCCTTTGGAAATACGAGCCCAAGCAGGATCCAGACGTCATTCCCGTCATGTGTTGCGACACGGTCAATCGCGGCCTCGCATATGCCGACGGTAAGATTTTCCTGCATCAAGCCGACACGACGCTGGTGGCGCTCGATGCCAAGGAAGGGAAGGTGGTGTGGCAGGCGAAGAACGGCGACCCTAAGAAAGGTGAGACCGGCACGTCGGCCCCCATGGTGATCAAGGACAAAGTCCTGATCGGCATCTCGGGCGGCGAATTCGGCGTCGACTGCCACGTCACCGCCTACGACTTGAAGAGCGGCCGGCAGGTATGGCGGGGCCATTCGCAAGGGCCGGACGACCATATGCTGGTCGATCCAGAAAAAACCACTGAGTTCGGCAAGCCGATCGGCAAGGACTCGAGCCTCAAGACCTGGCAAGGCGACCAGTGGAAGACCGGGGGCGGCTGCACCTGGGGCTGGATCTCATACGATCCTCAGCTGAATCTCCTCTACTACGGCTCGGGCAATCCCTCGACCTGGAATCCGAAGCAGCGCCCCGGCGACAACAAATGGTCAATGACCATTTGGGCGCGTGATCCCGACAGCGGCGTCGCTAAGTGGGTCTATCAGATGACCCCCCACGACGAGTGGGACTATGACGGCGTCAACGAGATGATCCTCGCCGACCAAAACATCGGCGGCACCAACCGCACGATTCTCGTTCACTTCGATCGCAACGGCTTTGGCTACACGCTCGACCGCGCTACCGGAGAGTTGCTGGTAGCCGAAAAGTACGACCCCACCGTCAACTGGGCCACCAAGGTCGACATGGATAAGAATTCCAGGACCTATGGGCGCCCACAGGTCGTGCCCCAGTACTCGACCGAGCACCAAGGGCAGGATGTCAACACTAAGGGCATCTGCCCGGCGGCGCTCGGCACGAAAGACGAGCAGCCGGCGGCCTATTCGCCGGACACCGGCCTGTTCTACGTACCGACCAACCACGTATGCATGGACTATGAACCGTTCCGGGTGAGCTACACCGCAGGTCAGCCCTACGTCGGAGCGACGCTGTCCATGTACCCGCCCCCCGGCAAAGACATCATGGGCAATTTCATTGCCTGGGACGCTAAGACCGGCAAGATCGTCTGGTCGCTGCCGGAACGGTTCTCGGTCTGGTCGGGCGCCTTGGCGACCGCCGGCGGCGTGGTGTTCTACGGAACGCTCGAAGGTTATCTCAAGGCTGTTGACGCCAAGACGGGCAAGGAACTCTACAAGTTCAAGACGCCGTCCGGCATCATTGGAAACGTGACGACCTATGAGCATGGCGGCAAGCAGTACATTGCGATCCTTTCTGGCGTCGGCGGCTGGGCAGGTATCGGTCTTGCCGCCGGTCTGACGCAACCCACCGAGGGCCTGGGTGCCGTTGGTGGCTATGCGGCGTTGAAGAACTACACATCGCTCGGTGGCCAGCTCACGGTGTTTGCGCTGCCCTGAAACCGAGCGGTCGCTCAGCGCGTTCTGTTCCCGATCTCGGGTCTACCCCGAGATCGGGAATAATCCTCCCTGCCAAACGGCGAAGCCGGGTGGCGCGTGTCGGGGCGCGTGCCGGGGTCTGAGAGCTTGATCTCGACACGCAATGAATTAGCGCAAAAGAATATGGCCGTCAGATCCGTTGTTGTGGCTATCATGTTGGCCGCAGGGCCGTTCGTAAGCGGCGCCAATCTTGCACTCGGCGATGGCGCCGGTGATCCGGCCCCGGTCAAGAACGAGGGCGGAAAGTATTACGACAAGCAGGGCAATCCGACGTTCAAGGTGCAGAGCGACGGG
>VAZL01000721.1 GCA_005883445.1 Alphaproteobacteria bacterium
ATCGGCGAGATCGGCCTGGGCGAATTCGCAATTGGGAAGCCGTTCGCGCGCCTGGCACAGCATGTCGGGCGAGGAGTCGAGGCCGATCACCCGCGCTTGCGGATAACGCTCCACCAGAAGCGCGGTGGAATTGCCTGGCCCACAACCGAGATCGATCACGCAGCGCGGAGCCTCGAGCGGCACCTGCGCCAGCAAATCGCGCGGCGGCCGCGTGCGCTCGTCCTCGAATTTGAGGTATTGCCGCGCGCTCCAATCCTCGATCATCTGCGCGCGAACTTCTTGTATTTGATGCGATGGGGGATGGTGGAGTCGGTTCCGAGCCGGCGCATCTTGTCCTGCTCGTAGTCTTGGAAGTTGCCCTCGAACCACTCGACGTGGCTGTCGCCCTCGAACGCCAGAATATGCGTGGCGATGCGGTCGAGGAACCAGCGATCGTGGCTGATGATGACCGCGCAGCCGGCGAAATCCTCGAGCGCCTCCTCGAGCGCGCGCAGCGTATCGACGTCGAGGTCGTTCGTTGGCTCGTCAAGCAAGAGCACGTTGGCGCCCGACTTGAGCATCTTGGCGAGATGCACCCGGTTCCTCTCGCCGCCCGACAGGGAGCCAACCTTCTTCTGCTGGTCGGCGCCCTTGAAGTTGAAATTGGAGCAATAGGCGCGCGAATTCACCTCGCGCTTGCCGAGCAGGATGATGTCCTGCCCGCCCGAGATTTCCTCCCACACGTTCTTCTTGCCGTCGAGCGCATCGCGGGATTGATCGACATAGCCGAGATGGACCGTTTCGGCGATCTTGATCGTGCCCTTGTCCGGTTTTTCCTGACCGATGATCATGCGGAACAGCGTCGTCTTGCCGGCGCCGTTCGGGCCGATCACGCCGACGATGCCACCGGGCGGAAGCCTGAAGGTGAGATCGTCGATCAAGAGGTTGTCGCCATAGCCTTTCTTGAGGCCCTCGAAGTCGACGACGTTCTGCCCGAGCCGCTCAGCCACCGGGATGATGATCTGCGCGCTCTGAGCGGTCTTCTCCGCGGCCTGCTTCACCAGGTCCTCGTAGCGCTGATAGCGCGCCTTGGACTTCGCCTGCCGCGCGCGCGGGGAGGCCGCGATCCATTCCCGCTCGCGGGCGAGCGTGCGCTGGCGCGCCGCTTCCTCGCGGCCCTCCTGCTCGAGCCGCTGCTGCTTCTGCGCGAGCCAGGCCGAGTAATTGCCCTCGTAGGGGATGCCACGGCCGCGATCGAGTTCGAGGATCCAGCCGGTCACGTTGTCGAGGAAATAGCGGTCGTGGGTGACGATCAGGATCGCGCCGGGATAATTGCGCAGATGGCCCTCGAGCCAGCTGACCGACTCGGCGTCGAGATGGTTGGTGGGCTCGTCGAGCAGCAAGAGCTCGGGCTGCTCCAGCAGCAGCCGGCAGAGCGCCACCCGCCGCCGCTCGCCGCCGGAGAGCTTGCTCACGTCCGCGTCGTCGGACGGGCAGCGCAGCGCGTCCATCGCCTGGTCGATCTTGGAATCGAGATCCCACAGGCCCTTGGCCTCGATCTCGTCCTGCAGCTTGGTCATTTCATCGGCAGTGTCGTCCGAATAGTTCGTGGCGAGCTCGTTGTAGCGGTCGAGGATTGCTTTCTGCGGAGCAACGCCCTCCATCACATTCTCGCGCACGTTCTTCTGCGGGTCGAGCTGCGGCTCCTGCTCGAGGTAGCCCACGCGCGCGCCCTCGGCCGCCCAGGCCTCGCCGGCGAATTCCTTGTCGATGCCGGCCATGATGCGCAGCAGCGTGGACTTGCCGGAGCCGTTGACGCCGAGCACCCCGATCTTGGCGTCGGGGCAGAAGGAGAGGTGGATATCCTCCAAGATCTTCCGGTTGCCCGGATAGGTCTTGGAGAGGCCTTGCATGTGATAGATGAACTGACGGGCCATCAGCGCGCCCCGCTCGCATTGTTGCGCGCCCATCGGCGCCGGATGTCGGGAAGTCGGCGCTGATGTAGCGAGCCGCGCGGTCGAGAGCAAGGCCGCCGCGCACCCTTCTATTCCAGATCACAAATGCGAGAGCGATGTGACCGAGGTCACATCCGCCGCGCGGCGATCGACGTATCTCTCACGCAAGAAAGACGACGGATGCGTAGCTGCGTAAACGCGAAGTCTTACCAAGATTTAACGCCGCCGGGCGGCCGCTGATTGAACCCGAACGTTTCGCGCGCTGACCAACGAGCGAATGGAGCAGTCGAAAAGACGACGAGCCGAGCGGACAGATGTCATGATCGCGATTAGGACCACGGTTCGGATGCTCGCTGCCCGCCGCCAGGCTCCTGCCCTTCGCGCCGACATCGCCGACCTCTTGCACAACCTGGCCAAGGCCCTGTTCGACCCCTACCGCGGCCCCGGTCCAAAGTGGCATGCCAAACATGATCCGCGCGCCTCTAGCGCGGTCGCGGTTCGGGCCGTGATTCGATGCACCTAGGGCGCCGCGCGCCGCAGTCCGCGCGGCCCGCCATCTGAGCGAAAGTCTCGCCCAACTGCCCCCGATTGGGACCCATTGCGCGCCGACTGTGACCTAATTGCATCGATCCTTAACCCTAACCGTAGCTTTTCTGCAACGCTCTGCCACAAAACTGAAATCACAAGCGAATTCGTACTGGCTTTTAACAAATTCGGCGCGACAATCGGCGGCAAAGGGGCGCTCCAGGGGATCAAGACGGAGCGAAACGGGGAGCCGGTTAGACGTAAAGTCGACCGGAGGGGGTCATGGAAAAGACGACTCGAAGCGGCGCCGCGCACCGCATGGCGTCGGGCATATTCGCCGATCTCGCCGAGTTCGCGCACAGCCTGGCGAGAAGC
>VAZL01000722.1:0-1650 GCA_005883445.1 Alphaproteobacteria bacterium
GGGCCGGTCGAGCGCGTGATCGCGCAACTCTCCGGGGGCCGGTCGAGCGCGTGATCGCGCAACTCTCCGGCTCGGATACCGGCGCAACCTCGCGCATCTCCGGCTCGCCGGGCGGTGATTTCGGCGCGCGCGGGCAGCCGCAGGGGGGCGCCGCCGAAGCAGTGAACTCGAAATATCGCGGCGCGCAGGGGCTCGACCCGGAATTCATCAAGAGCCTGGAGAAGCAGTTCGGCTTCGACAAGCCGGCCTACGAGCGCTTCTTCATCATGTGGTCGAACTATCTGCGCTTCGATTTCGGCAAGAGCTATTTCCGCGACACCACCGTGCTCCAGCTCATCAAGGAGAAGCTGCCGGTCTCGATTTCGCTGGGCATCTGGCTCACGCTCTTGACCTATCTCATCTCGATCCCGCTCGGCGTCCGCAAGGCGGTCAAGGACGGCTCGCAGTTCGACGTGTGGACCTCGGGCGCGATCATCATCGGCTACGCCATACCTGGATTCCTGTTCGCGATCCTGCTCATCATTTTGTTCGCCGGCGGGTCGTTCTTCAATATTTTTCCCTTGCGCGGGCTGACCTCCGATTACTGGTCGCAGCTCTCGCTCGGAGGCAAGATCCTCGATTATTTCTGGCATCTCGTGTTGCCGATCGTCTCCATGGGGCTGTCGGCCTTCGCCACCATGACGCTGCTCACCAAGAACTCGTTTCTCGACGAGATCCGCAAGCAATACGTGCTCACTGCGCGCGCCAAGGGCTGTGCCGAGCGCCAGGTCCTCTACGGGCACGTGTTCCGCAACGCGATGCTGATCGTGATCGCAGGCTTTCCCGGCGCTTTCGTGCACGCCTTCTTTGCCGGCTCGCTGCTGATCGAGACCATTTTCTCGCTCGACGGCATTGGGCTGCTCGGCTTCGAGAGCGTGCTCAACCGCGATTACGCGGTGGTGTTCGCGACGCTCTACATCATGTCGCTGGTCGGGCTGGTGGTGAACCTCCTCTCCGACCTCACCTATACCTGGGTTGATCCGCGCATCGACTTCGAGACGCGGGAGGTGTGAGGTGGACGAGCGAACCAGCATCGCGGTGCCGGAGACGACGGCGCAGGCGCCGATGGGGCTTGCCGTTCCGCCCGAGGGGCATCGCTTGGCGCTGTCGCCGCTCAATCGCCGGCGCTGGCTGAGCTTCAAGGCCAACCGCCGCGGCTATTGGGCGTTCTGGATCTTCATGGTGTTGTTCGTGCTCTCGCTGCTCGCGGAGTTCATCGCCAACGACAAGCCGTTCTACGTGCGTTTCGAAGGAAGATCGTATTTTCCGGTGTTCGTGACCTATCCCGAAACCGCCTTCGGCGGCGAGTTCGAGACCGCGGCCGACTACCGCGATCCGTACCTGGCCAACCTCATCGCCGCGAAGGGCGGCTTTATGCTGTGGCCGCCGATTCGCTATTCCTACAACACCCACAATCTCGACCTGCCGACGCCGGCGCCGTCGAAACCGACGTGGCTCTTGACCGAGGCGGAATGCAAGAGCGTGGTCGAGCGTAAGGGCCTCAACGGCTGCAGCGACCTCGAATACAACTGGCTCGGCACCGACGACCAGGGCCGCGACGTGGCGGCGCGTCTCATCTACGGCTTCCGCCTGTCCGTGGTGTTCGGCCTG
>VAZL01000722.1:1714-3676 GCA_005883445.1 Alphaproteobacteria bacterium
GTGCTGGTGCCCGGCTTCTTCGTGCTGCTCGGCATCTTGCTGCTGTTCTCATGGGTGTCGCTGGTGGGATTGGTGCGCGCGGAATTTTTGCGCGGGCGCAATTTCGAATATATCCAGGCCGCGCGCGCGCTCGGCGTGTCGAACCGCACCATCATGTTCCGGCACCTCTTGCCCAACGCCATGGTCGCCACCATGACGTTCCTGCCGTTCATTCTCTCCTCCTCGGTGATGACGCTGACCGCGCTCGACTTCCTCGGCTTCGGCCTGCCGCCGGGCTCGCCCTCGCTCGGCGAGATGCTCTCACAAGGCAAAGCCAACATTCAGGCGCCGTGGCTCGGCATCTCGGGCTTCCTGACCGTCGCGACCATGCTCTCGCTCTTGATCTTCATCGGCGAAGCCGTGCGCGACGCCTTCGACCCGCGAAAGACGTTCGGGTGAGCGATGGAGGCAACCTACCAAAAGCTGCTCGAGGTCGAGGACCTTTCCGTCGCGTTTCGGCAGGGTCAGCGCGAGACGCTCGCAGTCGATCGCGTGTCCTTCGAGATCAAGAAGGGCGAGACCCTCGCGCTGGTCGGCGAATCGGGCTCGGGCAAGTCGGTCACGGCGTTGTCGGTGTTGAAGCTTCTGCCTTACCCGGCGGCGCACCATCCTTCCGGCGCGATCCGCTTCAAAGGCCAGGACCATCTGCGCCTGTCGGAAGCCGAGATTCGCCGCGTGCGCGGCAACGACATCACCATCATCTTCCAGGAGCCGATGACCTCGCTCAATCCGCTGCACACCATAGAAAAGCAGATCGGCGAGATCCTGTTGTTGCATCGCGGCCTCACTGGGCAAGCCGCGCGTGCGCGCACCATCGAACTTTTGGTCCAGGTCGGCATTCCCGACCCCGAGACGCGGCTCAGGAGCTATCCGCACCAGCTTTCGGGCGGTCAACGCCAGCGCGTGATGATCGCCATGGCGCTTGCCAACGAGCCCGACCTGCTGATCGCCGACGAACCCACCACGGCGCTCGACGTGACCGTGCAGGCGCAAATTCTCAACCTGCTGAAAGAGCTGCAGCGGCGTCTCGGCATGGCGATGCTGTTCATCACCCATGACCTCGGCATCGTGCGCAAGCTCGCCGACCGCGTGTGCGTGATGAAGGAGGGCAAGATCGTCGAGCAGGGGCCGGTCGAACGCGTCTTTACCGCGCCCCAGCATCCCTACACCCGCGCGCTGCTTGCTGCCGAGCCCAAGCCCGATCCGGCGCCGGTATGCGCCGGTGCCCCGATCGTGATCGAAACCAAGGATCTGAAGGTCTGGTTTCCGATCAGGCGCGGCGTCATGCGCCGCCCCGTCGGCTACATCAAGGCCGTCGACGGGGTCAGCATCGAGATCCGCCAAGGCGAGACGTTGGGCGTGGTGGGGGAATCGGGCTCCGGCAAGACGACGCTCGGCTTGGCCATTCTGCGGCTCATCTCGTCGGACGGACCGATCGTATTTCTCGGCAGCAAGATCGCGGGACTGACGTTCAAGAAAATGCGGCCGTTCCGCCACCACATGCAGATCGTGTTCCAGGATCCCTACGGCTCGCTCTCGCCGCGCATGTCGGTCTCCGACATCATCGAGGAAGGCCTGTGGGTGCATCACCCCAAGCTGAACAAAGCGGAGCGCGAGGCGCGCGTGATCCGTGCGCTGCAGGACGTCGGTCTTGATCCCGACACGCGCTTTCGCTACCCGCACGAATTTTCCGGCGGTCAGCGCCAGCGCGTCGCGGTCGCCCGCGCCATCGTGCTGGAGCCGACCTTCGTCGTGCTCGACGAGCCCACGAGCGCGCTCGACATGCTCATCCAGGCGCAGATCGTCGAGCTTTTGCGCACGCTGCAGAAGCGGCGCAATCTCACCTACATGTTCATCTCGCACGATCTCAGGGTGGTCGCCGCGCTCGCCTGCCGGCTCCTCGTCATGCGCCACGGCAAAGTG
>VAZL01000801.1 GCA_005883445.1 Alphaproteobacteria bacterium
TCTTGCGGTCTCCGTTTCCGGGAAACGGGATTTCGGAGCCAGAGAAAAATGCGCAGAAACCACCTGCCGACTGTAACGATGCCGTCTCTGAGAACGAACCGTCGCACGGATCCCGCCAATTCGGGGCTTTTCGCACTCTTTCAGGAAATCTCCGGTAGCATACGACTGCGAGATTGCGCGCCTGCGCGATCTCGGCGTCAGTGAGCTTCGCAGCTGTTGGCACACCGTGTTCGGGAGGCAGCCGCCCCCTCACCTGCCCCGCCATCTGTTGTTTCGCGTCCTGGCCTACCGGCTGCAGGCCGATCAGCTGGGTGACCTGGACGCCGAGACCGTACGCCTGCTCGATCGCTCGGGGTCTCCCGAGAAGGCCGGACAGCGTGCCGTGAGCGTGGGTGAGCGTACCGCAGAACTCAGGCCCGGCACCATGCTGGGCCGAGAATGGAACGGGCAGATGCACCGGGTGGCGGTCTTGACCGAAGGCTTTGCCTGGAACGGCAAGACCTATCGGAGCCTCACGAAGGTCGCGTTTGCGATCACCGGCACCCGCTGGAGTGGACCCAAATTCTTTGGGTTTGCGCGACGTAACGGCACACGGACGCGCAACAACAATAAGAAAAGTGTGTGCCCAACTGATCAATGACCGGCAGTTAAAGGAGCTGCCTCACTCTGAGATGAGCAGAGTCGAAAGGGGACCGCAAGTCGCGAGTGCGATTCGACGCTCGTGATGGAATGCGCAGAGCGGTCTCAACTGTCCGGACAGGGCGCTGTCTCGCTCAAGCCGGGCTACCGCAGGATCCATGATGAGGAACACGAAGCCTGTGACTGAAGCCTCGGAACTAAAATTGAGAACTCTCGCAACGAGACAGCGGAGAGCAAGGTGCGTGATCTGGACCGGCTGGTCTGAACCGGTCTGGGCATGCCGCGTCGGCGGCATGGCCGCTAGCGTCTCGTCACCGCTCGCGGACAGGGCATCCCGGGGTAAAGCAGGTCATCTACGGGTCCATGGGTCGTCGATCGGAACGTCGGAACCTGTGCACGGCCGCCGGTCGGTAGCGGACCGGCTAACCCTTCGAAGTCGGGTGATGGCGGTGCATGGGGGCGGAGTTCCCGTAGTAGTCCGAGGTCGGGAGAGCCGGCCGCATGGCGAAGGGGAACAGGTGCCGAGTAAGTCTGCGATGAAGGAGACATGAGCGGTGGACACCGTTTATCAGGCCGACAAGGCTTGGCTTCTCGACATTCAACGCAAACTCTACACGTGGAGTCGGACCAATCCCGATGATGCGTGGCGGGACATGTGGAATTGGGTTACCCAACCACAGAACCTCCGCCTCGCGTGGAGACGCGTCGCCAGCAATCGCGGCGCGCGCTCGTCGGGTGTGGACAAGGTGACCGTCAAACACATCGAGGCGCGCATCGGCGTCGAACGCTTCCTCACCAAGACACGGACGATGCTGCTCGACGGCAGCTATCGCCCGCAACCGGTGCGGCGCGTGATGATCCCAAAGCGTGGCAAGCCGGGTCTGTTCCGGCCACTCGGTGTCCCGACGGTGCGGGATCGCGTCGTTCAAGCGGCGCTCCTGCAACTGCTGGAGCCGATCTTCGAGGCGGGGTTCCTGTCCGTCTCGTACGGCTTTCGCCCGAAACGGGCATGTCGTGATGCTCTGGAGCATATCCGGAACGCGATCCGCCCGGTCGGTGAGAAGACCGAAACCGATTGGCCCCGTCCGCCGCGTCATGACATGCCTTCGACGGCGTGTCGCGGACCGGCGTGTGACGCGACTCGTGCGAGCATTCCTGAAGGCGGGTGTTCTGTCCGAAAGTGCGCTCGTGCGCACCAAGGCCGGCACCCCGCAGGGCGGCGTTCTCTCCCCCCTGCTCGCCAACATCATGCTGGCCGGCATCGAGGGACGTTACGCAAAATACGTCTCGCCTCGCCTCAGACGCGATGGCAAGCCGTACGCCCGCCCCGGCAATGAACTCCGTAAGTTCCGCCACTATGAGCGCAAGGCGGGACGGCTGGTGTTCTTACCCATTCGATACGCCGACGATTTTGTGGTGCTCGTCAACGGGACTGAGGAACAGGCCCGTGCCGAGAAGGAAGAACTTGCCGTCTTTCTCCGCAACGAGATGAAGCTCACGCTCTCGCCGGAGAAAACGCACATCACGCCGCTCACCGAGGGCTTCGAATTCCTCGGTCATCGTGTCCGCCTGCGTTGGGATGACAGGTGGGGGTATTGGCCCCGCATCGAAATCCCCACAGTGCGGGTCAAGGACTTCCGCCATCGCATCAAACAGTACACCACCAGAGGGCGCTCGCGGCTCTCCTTCCAGGAGACGATCGACGCTCTCAATCCGGTCTTGCTCGGTTGGGGACGCTTCTACCAGCACTGCTACGGCGCCAAGCAGGTGTTCACTCGCATCGACCATTATGTGTGGGATCGCTTGCGGCGCTGGCTGCGCAAGAAGTATCCCAAGACGCCCCGCCTCGTGATCCGTCGCCGATACTGGCGACGGATTCCAGGCCGCGCCCGATATCGATGGGTCGACCAACGTCCCGTTGCCATCGTCGCCGACCTGAAGGTTGGGCGTCACGACCTGCTCAAGATGCGGATGCCCGACTACGCGTATCCGGCACGGGAGAGCCCGGTGCATAACGAAAGGTGCACGCCGGGTTCGGGAACGGGGGCTGCGGAAACCGGCGGGGGTAACCCCGACATCGGCGCCTCGCCCCCACGTTCGCTGCGCGACAGACGGTCGAAGGGATCTGCACCATGAATGCCAGGTCGACGAAGGTCGTTCGCTGCGCGATCTATACCCGCGTCTCGACCGACCAGGGGCTTGAGCAGGACTTCAACTCGCTCGACGCCCAGTACGATGCCTCGCAAGCGTATATCCGCAGCCAAGCCCATGCCGGCTGGTCCCCGCTGCGGGCCAAATACGATGACGGAGGCTTCTCAGGCGGCAACACCGATCGGCCCGCCCTGCAGCGGCTCCTGGAGGACGTGCGGGCCGGCAGGGTCGACGTCATCGTGGTCTACAAGGTCGACCGCCTGACCCGATCGCTGGCGGATTTTGCCAAGCTCGTCGAGCTGTTCGACCGGCACAACGTGTCTTTCGTATCGGTCACCCAGCAGTTCAACACCACCACCTCGATGGGGCGGCTGACACTCAAC
>VAZL01000802.1 GCA_005883445.1 Alphaproteobacteria bacterium
CGGATCTTCCAATACCGCCGATCCGCCGACAACCGCATGATACGGGATCTCGTGGACCTCGCCGGGTCCCTGATCGATACGCCAGGGCGCGCCATAAGAGCAGCGAAGATCGAGCCGGCCGCGCACCGGCATCATCTCGAAAAGTCGGCTGAGCCAATCCATGGCGAGTGCGGGGCCCTTAGTTTAAGACGATTGAGCATGTAAGCGATCTTTTATGACATTTAAAGCCTCATGCCGGGTCCATACAGTCACTCCGCATTCGGTGCTCAACCGAAAACAAGGAGTGTCACAATGTCCGGTCTTTCTGTTCCTGGCTTTCAATCCGCCACCGGCGCTACGGCGGCGATCTACGGTCAAATCAAAAAGACGGTCGGCAATGTACCGAACACCTTCGCTGCGATCGGCGGCCATGGATCCGCTGCGGTCAAGGCGGTGCCTGCAGCCGGCAGCGTGCCCTACCTCCACATCATCGTCGAACGTTCAACCAGATATGCTGCGGTTGTTGCAGCCGGCCTTGCTTTCGCCAACAACGGTGACGGCGCAGCAGAGGGCTAGCGTCGCTACCGATCTATCAGTTAGCGCTACCGCAACGGATGGCGCTAGCCATGCTGTGGCCGCAAAACCCGACCGAAACGGCACAACGCCGCTGACGTCGCACTTGCCCTGGCGTGCCCCGGTCGGTCACCGGCAACCACAAAGGGCCGACGTTCCTCAAGACGAAGCCTCTGCGGCGCGCGCGCGCCAACAATTCCGCATGGACAAAGAGCTAGATCGGAAGCTGATCATCTGCCGTTGCTCATAGACAAACACGGCTTATTCCGCTGCGGCATAAGCCCATGGCTTCCGCGCCCCCACGCATCGCATACCTCTGGAGAAATTTCCCATGACCACGCTGACGCTGACCCGCCAACCGGCGGAAGGAATGACGAGCGACGAACGGCGAGTCATCTTTGCTTCCTCGCTCGGTACCGTGTTCGAATGGTACGATTTTTATCTCTACGCCACGTTGGCGCCTTTCTTCGCCGCGCTGTTCTTTCCACCCGGAAATGACACCGCGGCCTTGTTGTCGGCGTTTGCGACCTACGCCGCCGGCTTCCTGGTGCGCCCGTTCGGCGCGCTCATTTTCGGCCGCATCGGCGACCTCGTCGGCCGCAAATATACCTTCCTCGTCACCATCGTGGTCATGGGCGGCGCGACCTTCGCGGTTGGCCTCTTGCCCACGTTCGCGACCATAGGCTGGCTGGCCCCGATCCTGCTCGTGAGCTTGCGCCTGCTCCAAGGTCTCGCGCTGGGCGGCGAATACGGCGGCGCGGCCACCTACGTCGCCGAACACGCGCGGCCGGACGACCGCGGCTACGCCACGAGCTTCATCCAGACCACGGCGACGCTCGGCTTCTTCCTGGCGCTCGTCGTGATCGGGCTGTCGCGCTTCTACATCGAGGCCAACACCTTCGCCGATTGGGGCTGGCGCATTCCGTTCCTGGTGTCGCTCATCCTCCTGGCATTCTCGGTCTACATCCGCCTCAAGCTCAACGAGTCGCCCGTGTTCAAGCGCATGAAGGCGGAAGGCAAGGGCTCGAAGGCCCCGCTCACCGAAAGCTTCCTGCGCTATCCCAACAACAAATACACGCCCTGTTCTTCCTCACCATCACACTCAAGCTCGACTATATGACGGCCTACGCGTTG
Source organism: Alphaproteobacteria bacterium (assembly GCA_005883445.1). Lineage (GTDB taxonomy): Bacteria > Pseudomonadota > Alphaproteobacteria > Rhizobiales > Xanthobacteraceae > VAZQ01. The sequence goes on from VAZL01000802.1 coordinate 1,687, forward strand.
ATCGGCTTGTCGCTCGTGATCGGCACGCCGTTCTTCCTCGTGTTCGGCTGGCTGTCGGACCGCATCGGACGGCTCAAGATCATCTTGGCCGGGTGCCTGATCGCGGCGGCTACCTACTTCCCGCTGTTCGGCGCCTTGACCCACTACGCCAACCCGGCGCTGGAAACGTTCCAGCAGAAGAATCCGATCACGGTCTATGCCGACCAGTCGACCTGCAACTTCCACATCTTCGTCGGCCCTTGGTCGAAATTCTCCGACTGTGACCGCGCCCAGGACTTCCTCACCAAGTCCGGTCTCTCGTTCAAGTCGGTGAACGCGCCCGGCCAGCCGGTCGCGGTTTCGATCGGGTCAAGCAAGGTCGAGGGTTGGGACAGCGCGAAATGGCAGGCGGCGCTCACCGGCGCCGGCTACCCGAAGGCCGCCGACCCCGGCCAGATCAACTACGTCATGGTCGAGTTGATCCTGGTCATCATGGTGCTCTACGTCACCATGGTGTATGGCCCGATCGCCGCGTTCCTGGTCGAGCTGTTCCCCACCAAGA
>VAZL01000520.1 GCA_005883445.1 Alphaproteobacteria bacterium
GGATGCAACGGTCGGATATCCCGGATGCCGCGGCGCGCGCGGCAGGTCCGCCGGCGCTATGCTCGTAGAGGACATGCGACTGAGATAGGGCGCGAGCATCAAATCTGCAGCCCTTGCTCGGCTGCAAAGGCTTTGAGCCGCTCGCGGATCGGCAGGCTTCCGCTCGGGCTGTCGATCAGCGGCTGCATCAGGGCTGCGGCCTTGCCGGCGTTGAGGTCGAGCAGCATGGCCTTGACCGGACCGACCGCGGATGGGGAGAGCGAGAACGAGCGGTAGCCGATCGCCACCAGTGCGAGCGCGCCGATCGGTTTCGAGGCGAGTTCCCCGCACAGCGTCACCGGCTTGGCGTGGGCGCGACCCTTATCGGCGACGACCTTGAGCGCGCGCAAGACCGGCGCCGAGATCGCATCGAAGCGATCGGCGACGCGCGAATTGCCGCGGTCGGCGGCATAGAAAAACTGCACGAGATCATTGGAGCCGACGGAGAGGAAGTCGACGCGATCGAGCAGTTCGTCGAGCTGGTAGAGCAGCGAAGGTACCTCGAGCATGGTCCCGATCTCGACCTGCTCGGGCAGCTTGTGGCTGTGCCGGCGCAGGTGGGTGAGTTCGCGCTCGACCAGCGACTTGGCCTCGTCGAATTCCTCGACGGTGGCGACCATCGGAAACATGACTTTCAGGTCGCGTCCGCCCGCGGCGCGCAACAACGCGCGGATTTGGCTGCGCAGCAGGCCCGGGCGGTCGAGACCCAGTCTTATGGCGCGCCAACCGAGCGCCGGGTTCTCCTCCTCGACATTGCGCATGTAGGGCAGCACCTTGTCGCCGCCGATGTCGAGGGTGCGGAACGTCACCGGCTTGTCGCCGGCTGCATCGAGCACGGCGCGGTAGAGCGAGAATTGCTCGGCCGTGCGGGGGAAGGTCGCCGCCACCATGAACTGCAATTCGGTGCGGAAGAGCCCGATGCCGGCGGCGCCGGTCTCCTCGATATGCGGCAGGTCGACGGCAAGACCGGCATTGATCATCAGCTCGATCTTCTCGCCATCCCTGGTCACGCATGCCTTGTCGCGCAGCGCGAGATATTGCAATTGCCGGCGGGCGCGCAGCCGCACCCGCTCGACATAAGCCGCCTCCATGTCCGGCGATGGCCGCATGTGCACGTCGCCGGTCGCGCCATCGACGATGATGGCGTCGCCCGGGTCGGCAACGCCGGTGGCATTGGTGATCTCGCCCACCGCGGCGATGCCGAGCGCGCGAGCGACGATCGCCACGTGCGAATTGGGCCCGCCTTCTTCGAGAACGAGGCCGCGCAGCCGTTTGCGATCGTATTCGAGCAGCGCCGCCGGTCCCATGGAGCGGGCAACCAGGACGGCGTTCTCCGGCAGGCGGTCGCGTGCCGGCGCGTAGTCCTGGCCGAGCAAATGATGCATCAGCCGATTGGCGAGTTCGTCCAGGTCATGCAGGCGCTCGCGCAAATATGGATCGGTCGCGCGCAGCATGCGCGCGCGGGTGTCCGACTGCACGCGCTCGACCGCGGCCTCGGCGGTGAGGCCCGTCGCCACCGCTTCTTCGAGACGATGCACCCAACCGCGGTCGTAGGCGAACATGCGATAGGCTTCGAGCACGTCGCGGTGCTCGCCGCCATCGGCGACCTCGCCGCGCTCGAGCAGCACGTCGAGGTCCGATCGCATGGTCTCGACCGCGGCTTCCAGCCGTTTCAGCTCTTTCGGCAGGTCGTCGGCGATGAAATTGGTGATGACGACGCGCGGCTCGTGCAGCACCACGTGACCGAGCGCGACGCCCTCGTTGAGCGCCATGCCGGTAAGATGCAGCGGACGCCGCGCGGCGGGTTCGGCGCCGGGCTTGGCGATGGCGGAGAGTTCGCCCGAGGCGATCATCTCCGCGAGCACCATCGCGGTCGTCTGTAGCGCCTCCTCTTCTTCCTCGGTATAGGTGCGCCGCGCGCGGTTCTGCACCACCAGCACGCCGAGCGTGTTGCCGGCGCGCAGCACCGGCACGCCGAGGAAGGAGTGGTAGATCTCTTCGCCCGTCTCCACCCGATAGGAGAAGGCGGGATGGTTCTGCGCTTCCGACAGGTTGATCGGGTTCGCCTCGCTCGCGACCAGGCCGACGAGGCCTTCGTCCGAGCGCAGCACGGTCTGGTGCACCGCCGCCTTGTTGAGACCTTCGGTGGCGTAGAGTTCGAGCGTGCCGTCCACGCGCAGCACGTAGACCGAGCAGACCTCGGCCACCATGTTGGCGGCGATCAGCACCACGATCTTGTCCAGGCGCTCCTGCGCGCTGACCTGCTCCGCCATCACTTCGCGGAGCCGGCGCAACAGCACGCGCGGACCGCCGAGTGCGCCACGCATGACGTGATCCTCGGATCAGCCCATCCGGCCGAGGGTGTCAGCCCCCGGCTCGACCAAGTCAGGAAATAGTATCCGCCGGGCCCGGGCGCCCGCGGCGGCTACAATCCATCACGCCGTATAGCGAATGCCGCGTGGCCCGGGCAAGCCAAAGCGTCCGACTGGGTCATCTACCAGGCATAGCTGGCGGAAATCCGGCCGCAGGCGGTGCGGAATTGGTCGCTGTCGACGAGGGCGGCGTAAACCTCGCGCAGGCGCGCCCCGGGGGGCAGCCGCAGCTCTTCCCTCGACAACGTTGCATCCGGCCCGAACAGCCGCTCGATTGCGCCCGCGATTGCATCGGCGCCGGCTGGTCCTTCGAGCGCAGCCGAGGCAATGTCCGCGGTGAGGAGCTCAACGAGCACCTCGCGCCCGAGCAGCGGTAGGCGCGTCATGGCGCTGCCCGCCAACAGGCTCGCCAGCCGGTGATCGGGATGCGCCGCATCCACAACCGCCGGCTTGACGCCGCGGAACTGAAAAGCATCGTCGTCGAAGGAGGCCGGCGCGTTCTCGAAACAGTGCGCAAGTTCGCTCGCCTCCTCGGCGAGGTAATACCGGTTGAGACTGTCGAACCAAACGTAACGGTAGCCGTGTTTTGCGAGAAACGGCTCCCACGCCGCCCAGGCGGGTGCCAGCGTGTAGGGTGCGAGCGCCTCGGCCACCACCACCTTCGGCCGATAATTCTGCCAATCGCCGTTGAGCAGCACGTCCTGCTCGGCGCCCTCCACGTCGACTTTGAGGAAATCGAATACGGGCGGCGCATACTGTTGGCAGAGTTCCTGGAGGGTTGTGACCGGAACGACAATGGCCTGCGAGGACTTTCCGAATTGCGTTTGCGCCGCGCGCGCATGGCTTTCGATCATGGTCGAGAAGCCGTGGAAGTCGTTCACGAGATAAAAGACGGCCTCGCCCACCGTGGCGCCGACGAGAGCCTCGATGTGGCGATCGCGCGGACGAACCGCTCTGCTCAGACGCGCGAGCCATGGATTGGGCTCGACCGTGATGCCGTGCCACCCCTTGAGATAGAACGCGAACGACGTGTTGTCGTAGACCGGGTGCCCGGATCCGATGTCGATGTAGAATCCGTCGCTGCCGGCAGCGAAGCAGCGCATGAGGTATAAATCCTCGAAGCGCTGCGCATAGGAGACGGTCGGCCTGGCCATGACTCAAATCCGCGCTGGGGCGGCGCGTCCCGGCGCCGTTTGACCGCATCCGGACGCGAGAGTGTTATTTGTCCAACTCATAGAGGCTGTGCAGCGTGCGCACCGCCAGTTCCGTGTAGTTGGCATCGATCAGCAGCGAAAACTTGATCTCGGAGGTGGTGATGGCGCGGATGTTGATACCCTTCTCCGCCAGCGCTTTGAATGCTTTGGCGGCGACGCCGGCGTGGCTGCGCATGCCGATGCCGATCACCGAGACCTTGGCCACATCATTTGCGCCGTCGATGCGCTCGTAACCGACCTGACCTTTCGTCCTGATCAGCGTCTCGGTCGCCCGCTCGTAGTCGGAGGCGGGAACGGTGAACGTCACATCGGTCGTCGCGCCGTCGCCGGAGACGTTCTGCACGATCATATCGACGTTGATATTGGCTTCGGCGAGCGGACCGAAGATGGCGGCCGCGACGCCGGGCTTGTCCTGCACGCGGCGGATCGAGATCTGCGCCTCGTCCTTCGAGAAGGCGATGCCAGTGACGACTTGTTGTTCCACGATCTCCTCCTCGCCGCAGATGAGCGTTCCGGGCGGCGTTCCGTGCGGATCGATATCCTCCGGCTTCTCGAAGCTCGAACGCACGAAGATGCGCACATTATGCACCATTCCAAGCTCGACCGAGCGTACCTGCAAGACCTTGGCGCCGAGCGAAGCGAGTTCCAACATTTCCTCGTAGGCGACGCGCTCCAGGCGCTGCGCGCGCGGCACCACGCGTGGATCGCTGGTGTAGACGCCGTCGACGTCGGTGTAGATGTCGCAGCGCTCCGCTGCGATGGCGGCCGCGATCGCGACCGCGGAGGTATCCGATCCGCCCCGCCCCAGGGTGGTGATGCGGCCCGTCTCCTTGTGCATGCCCTGGAAGCCGGCGAGCACCGCGACCTCGTGACGCTCCTTGAAGCGTTTGACGAGCTCGGCGCCGTTGATATCGAGCACGCGTGCAGCGGCATGAGCGTTGGAGGTCAGGATCGGCAGCTGCCAGCCCTGCCACGAGCGGGCATTGATGCCCATTCCCTCCAGCACGATGGCCAACAGACCGGCGGTTACCTGCTCGCCCGAGGACACCACCGCGTCGTATTCGCGGGCGTCGTGCAGCGCCGCGGCCTCGCGGCACCAGCCCACGAGCCGATCAGTGGCGCCGGCCATGGCCGAGACGACGACCGCCACCTCGTGTCCGGCGTCGACCTCGCGCTTGACGTGTCGCGCGACGTTGCGGATGCGCTCGATGTCGGCAACCGAGGTGCCGCCAAATTTCATTACCAGGCGGGCCATGGCGGGCTTGCGGGGTTCTCCGGCATGATTTGAGGTGCGCGATCCGCTTTACGGCAAGCCCTCGCGCGAAAAGGCGCGTATACATACCGGCGAGGCCGCATGGCCGCAACCGCGCTCTGGAGAGGTCGATGGCCGGCAGGACGAAACCCGGACGCGAGTCGACCGTCGACGCAACGGAGGTCGCGCGCTTTTCGGCGCTCGCCGCCGAGTGGTGGGATGCGCGCGGCAAGATGGCCGTGCTGCACAGGCTCAACCCGGTGCGGCTCGGCTTCATCAAGGAGGCTGCGTGTCGGCACTTCAGCCGCAACGACAAGCAACTCGACGCGCTGAGCGGCCTGCGCTTGCTCGACATCGGCTGCGGCGGCGGCATTCTGAGCGAACCTTTGGCGCGCCTGCGGGCCGAGGTCGTGGGCGCCGATCCCTCGCAAGCCAATATCGAGGCGGCGAAGCTGCATGCGGGCGAGGCGGGTATCGCGATAGACTACCGCGTGACCACGGCCGAAGCGCTTGCGGACGCGGGCGAGCGCTTCGACATCGTGCTCGCCATGGAGGTGGTCGAGCACGTCGCGGATCTGAGCCTCTTCGTCAGACGTTGCGCCGAGATGGTGAAGCCCGGCGGGCTCATGATCGCAGCGACGCTGAACCGCACGTTCAAGAGCTTTGCACTCGCGATCGTCGGCGCCGAATACGTGCTGCGATGGCTGCCACGCGGCACCCATCAGTGGGATAAATTCGTCACGCCAAACGAGCTCGAGGCGACGTTGGAGCGGCATGGGCTGCGCGTCATCGACGAGACCGGCGTGATCTACGATCTCTTGGCCGACCGCTGGCGGCTCTCGAGCGACATGGACGTGAACTATATGGTGGTCGCGGAACGCGCGCCCTCCTAGCATTGCTTTTCATATTCTCGGCGCAAGGATCGATGGTGGACGACGAGAGGGGCAGCGTCACCGGGTGGAGCGGGGGCGGCGCCGCTCGGGCAGTCCCATAGGCTCCGATGCTCGATTCTTCGTGGCTCTGGATCGTCTTTACCGTCATTGCCGCTGCCGCGCAGACCGTGCGCAACGCCACGCAACGCGAGCTCACCGCCAAGCTCGGCACCGTGGGCGCTACCCATGTGCGCTTCCTGTTCGGATTTCCTTTCGCTTTTGTCTTCCTCGCCGCCGTGATGATCGCGCTCGGGCAAGAACCGCCGCTGCCGCCGCTGGTCTTTTGGCCCTGGGTGATCGTTGGGGCGCTGGCGCAGGTCGCCGCCACTGCGCTGATGCTGGCCGCCATGAACGATCGCTCCTTCGTGGTGGTCTATGCCTATATCAAGACCGAGCCGGTGCAGGTCGCGTTGTTCGGCCTCGTCTTTCTCGGTGACGTGGTGACGCCCGGGATGGCGGCCGCGATCCTGATCGCGACCGCCGGCGTCGTCATCATGGCGCTCAAGCCGGGCACGTCGTCGGACTCCAAGGCGACGCTGCTCGGCCTTGCCGCCGGCGCGATGTTTGCGCTCTCAGCGGTGGGCTTTCGCGGCGCGATCCTGCGCCTAGGCGGGCCCAGCTATGTCATGGCGGCGACCGTGACGGTGGTGGTCGGTCTCCTGCTGCAATCGGTGCTGTTGTCGCTTTATTTAAGGCTGCGCAATCCGGACGTGCTCGCCGCGATCGTGCGTGCCTGGCGGCCGTCGCTGTTCGCGGGCTTCATGGGCGCGTTCGCTTCCCAATTCTGGTTCCTCGCTTTTGCGCTCGCCACCGCCGCCAGCGTGCGTACGCTGGCGCTCGTCGAGGTGCTGTTCGCGCAAGCGATCTCGCGCTTCGTGTTCAAGCAGGCGACAACCCCCCGCGAAGCCGTCGGCATCGTGCTGATCGTGATTGGGGTTGTGCTGCTGCTCTGGGCGCAATGACCGCGGGTTCTGAACGCGGCGCAGACTTGGCGCCTACTGTCTTGCGGCCGTTCAGCCCTAGTTGCGCTCGTCGGGCAGCACGGGCAGCGGATGAAACTCGATTCCTTCCTCGTGCAGCTCTTTGGCCTGATCGGGAGTGGCCTCACCGTAGATCGAGCGGTGCTCGATCTCGCCATAGTGCATCTTGCGCGCCTCTTGCGGAAATTTCTGCCCGACATAGTCGGCGTTCTTCGTGAGGTGGTCGCGCAGCTCCTTCAACTTCTTGCGAAACTCGCGCTCCTGCGGGGACACGATGGCGACCGGAGAAGGCGCCTCGGGCGATGGAGCAGGGGAGGGCGGCCGCTCCGGCAACGGCGCATCGCCGCGCTTTTTCGCTCCCGAGACCCGCGGCGCCATGATCGTCTTTTCGACCTTGACGGAGTTGCAAACCGGGCAAGCGACGAGCCCCGCCTTGGCCTGCTTGTCGTAGGCTGCCGAGTTCTGGAACCAACTGTCGAATGCGTGCCCGTTGTCGCACGCCAGCGCGTAACGGATCATGCCGGACCTCGCACTGCGTGCAGGTGGGCGGGCTCGGCCATCGGTTCGATGATCTCGAACCGGCGACCGTGCTGGAGCGAGGGGATTTTCGCGCGCGCGGACGTGACCTCGGCGGGATCGATCACCGCCAGAATCACTCCCGGCTCGGTGTCACCCTCGGCCAGAATGCGGCCCCAAGGATCGACGATGAGGGAATGGCCGAAGGTCTCGCGACCGTTCTCGTGCTTGCCGCCCTGCGCGGCCGCCAGCACGAAGGCGCCGTTCTCGATCGCGCGCGCGCGGTTAAGCACGTGCCAATGTGCTTCGCCGGTTTGCCTTGTGAACGCCGAGGGGACGGCGAGAAACGAGCATCCGGCCTCGGCGAGCGCGCGATAGAGCGAGGGGAAGCGCAGATCGTAGCAGACCGTGAGTCCGAGCCGTCCCCACGGCAAGTCGGCGGCGACGCCGATTTCGCCCGGTCGGTAATTGCGCGATTCGCGGTAACTCTCGCCACCGCTGAGTTCGACGTCGAACATGTGGATCTTGTCGTAGCGCGCGATGATGTCGCCCTTGCGATCGATGAGGAAGGAGCGGTTCGCCGCCCTTTCGGGTAACAGCTTGATGGCCAGCGAGCCGACATGGAGGAAGATGCCGAGCTTGCGTGCAAGCTCGCGCAAGGCGGCGAGCGTAGCATCCTTCTCCTCGGGCGCGACCGCGGCGAACAGGCGCTCGCGGTTGACCTCCAAAATGTTGGTCATCTCGGGCGTGAGCACGTAGTCGGCGCCGGCGCGCTTGGCCTCCTCGACCAGCCGCACTGCCGCATCGAGATTGGCTTGCGGCGACAGGCCCGAACGCATCTGCACGAGACCCGCGGTGAAGGTCGCAGCCTTGCCTGTGCTCATGCCAAGGGCCTCTTACCGTTGCCCGCGGGCGCGTCGCCCCGGCCCAGCAGCGGATCAAGCTTGCCCGCCCGCTCCAGGGCGGAAAGATCATCATAGCCGCCCACATGGGTCGAACCGATGAAAATCTGCGGCACGGTCATGCGTCCATTCGCGCGCGCCACCATCTCGCTTCGGCCCTTCGGATCGCCGCTCACGTCGATCTCCGTGAACTCGACGCCCTTGCGCGTCAACAACCGCTTGGCGGCATGGCAATAGGGGCAATAGCGGGTCGTGTAAATTGCGATTTCGGG
>VAZL01000803.1 GCA_005883445.1 Alphaproteobacteria bacterium
TGGCACGCTGCGCAATTTCGGCCTCAAGGTTGGCATGGTGGGCACGGTCAAATTCGAGGCTCGAATTCGTGAGCTGGTCGCGGACCATCCGGATTTGGCCGCGATCGTCGAACCGCTGCTGATCGCCCGCAGGGTCCTGCGCGAGCAGCTCGACGTGCTTCACCGCCAACTGCTTGAGATCGTGCGCCACGATGAGGTCTGCCGCAGGCTGATGACGACGCCTGGCGTCGGACCAGTAGTCGCCCTGACCTTTCGCGCCACGGTCGATGTGCCCTCCCGGTTCACCAGCTCGAAGGCGGTCGGTGCCGCCTTCGGCCTGACGCCGCACCGGCAGCAGTCAGGCGAGATCGACCGGATGGGGGGCATCTCGAAATGCGGAGACGCCATGATGCGCAAGATGTTGTTCGAGGCGGCCCTGGTCCTGATGACCCACAGCCGCAAGTGGTCGTGGCTCAAGGCCTGGGGCATGAAGATTGCCCGGCATCGTGGGATGAAGCGCGCGATCGTCGCTGTGGCGCGACGGCTGGCGGTCATCATGCATCGCATGTGGGTGGATGGCACCGAGTTTCGCTGGACCAGGGAAGAAGCTGCGGCCGCATGACCGGGATTCCGATGGTGGTGCGCATCGCGGCAGCACGGATGATTGCTCGGTGGGCGCGTTCGCCGTCAAGCCCCGCGCCTGTGGCGCGCCGCTGTGCGGCTTTGGGGCTTGACCGCTCCGCGCGACCGAGCAGACAAGAGCGGCCGTCCGTCGATGGACACTTGTGACATTCATCATGACGTCGCCTCATAGCGAGGTGCGCACAATAGAACACGAGGAGAAAACCTGAATTCCGCCGATCGGTGGAGCGATGTCCCCGCAGGGACGATGGATGAGGCGAGTCCGTTTCGAGTCCTTATGCCTGCCGTAAGTGTTACGGCAAGGACGTCTCGGTAGATTGGTCCGCCGCATCCTCCTGATCCCATCATGGGAGGGCCCAAGTGCCGATCCCGAAGAGAAGCGAGGACCCTGCGAGTGACTTCCCACATCAGATCGACGGAGCAGTCTGAAAGCGCTTGACACAAACCCGCCCCGATAGAGAAGGACTCGAACTCAGAAATGTCGTCGCAAATTATCCCTTTGAAAGTCTTACAGATTTGCAAGAATCCAGCCGAATTCTGGCCACAGAGACTATTCGCGTTTGAGCTGCGGCGTTTAGGATACGCAGTTCGGGCCACCGCGGCGAACTCGCCGCTTCCACTCAAGAAGACGATCGAGGAACATCTCAACCGCCCAAGTGATCACCGCTCGAGGCGCCGTAAGCCTATGCGAGCCCGATGTGTCCGCTCGGACAGGAGGGGGCGCGCCAATCCATCGAAATCGGCTGGGCAACGAGCCCGCATAACATTATGATTTGTTCTTGAATCACCCGCTGGGAGGAAACGTCAATGGAAGAGCATCAGATCGGCTGGATCGCAGCCATCATTATCGGCGGGATCGCCGGCTGGCTCGCTGAGCAGTTCATGAAGAGCCAAATGGGGCTTGTGATGAACATTGTGCTCGGCATCATAGGCGCTGCTGTCGCTAGTTGGCTGTTGGGCTTTCTCGGTATCTCGCTCGGCGGTTGGATCGGCTATTTGATTGCCGGCTTCATCGGAGCTTGCATCCTAATCGCGATCGCCCGCGCGTTCAGCGGCGGATTGCAGCGAACATGAACTTGCATCGCTGGCGGGCCCAGGCATTTCGCGACACAAACAGGGGGACCGTCCATCAAGCACCGAATCCAGGCTCGATTTGATGTGGTTGCGAGACGTCCTCGCCCGCGCCAACCGGATGATCCGGCGATTCGCAGGCGCGAGCAGCCGCATTTTGGTGCCGTTGAAGCACTGCCGCTCCCGGCACCGTGCCGCGTCGCCTCGGTCGATGCCCTGCGCGGCTTCACCATGTTCTGGATTATCGGCGCGGATGGGGCCGCCAAGGCGCTCGCCGAAATGCTGTCTGGCAAGGGCATGATTCCGAGCACAGCCGGTAACATTATCGGTGGGCAATTCGAGCACGCGGAATGGGAGGGATTGCGCTTCTACGACCTCATCTTCCCGTTGTTCATCTTCGTGACCGGCGTCGCGATCGTGTTGTCGCTCATGCGGCTGATCGAGCAGGAGAGCAAATCCACCGCGTATTGGCGCGTGTTGCGCCGGTCGCTGCTCTTGTTCGCGCTAGGGCTCGTTTACGGGGGCGTGACCGAAAGCTGGCCGGACAGCGGCGTTAACGAAAGCTGGCCGGACATCCGGCTCCTCGGCGTGCTCAATCGCATCGCGCTTTGCTATTTGTT
>VAZL01000804.1 GCA_005883445.1 Alphaproteobacteria bacterium
TCGGCGGCGGGGCTCAAACTTGCTGCCGCGCCACGAACGGCGTCACGAGCATTCTTTCTAACCAATTGGATCGGCCGAACAACCGTTTTCAAAGCCTGCGCAGTATTTCCGAACGTAGCGGCTTTCCAAACACTGAGAGTATGAGTGGAACTCAGGCGGACAGGCGCCTACGGCCGGGAATAGCCGGTTAGGCGGGATTCGCGACGCCCTGGATAGTTCGCGCGAAGGTCCCACGCTTCATTAGAAGTTTTAGGGCAGGCCCGAAAATTGATCCTTTGCGCTCAGGCGAGTGATTGCAGCATATCGAGATCTCGAAGCGCGATGGGTTAGTCCAGGCAGCTGCCCGGTTCTACACCAGCCGAACAGCGCACGGCCGTTGTCGCCGTCGCAGGCCACACGATGATCAACCATGAAACTGGGTACCTGCAACGACGCATGCTGCTCAGCGCCTTTGCCGTCCTCGCTGGGAGCGTCGTTATTGGATCTAACAAAATAATGGCCGCGATCGAGCAGAACACTCTCAAACGCCGGGGCGTCGGCTTGCGCGCATTCAACTCAGAGCGCGCCTCTGCGGGATTTACTCTGTTTGCCCCGCATTTCGTGGAAAACAGAAGCGTGTATCTCATCGACCTTCAAGGCAAGGTCGCCCACACCTGGGACATGCCCTACCCGCCCGGCCTGTCCGGCTATCTCACAGAGCGCGGGACGCTGTTTTACAACGGGCGTACTCCAGAAGAGAACTTTCTCAGTCGCTTTCCCTTCAAAGGCGGCGTGGTCCTGGAAGCGGACTGGAACGGTAAGGTGCTCTGGGAAGTACGCCATCCCGACCATCATCACCACGGCATCCTGCTGCGTAATGGAAACGTGCTCTTGCATTGCATGGGCGAAGTACCTGAGGAGATTGCCCAACGTGTCGTAGGAGGGATCGACGAACACAACATGCTATCCGGCCAATACGCTGCCCGATCGCGGGCTGAAGCCGGCAAGATGTACTCCGATTATTTGGCGGAGGTGACCCCTTCAGGGCAGACAGTTTGGCAGTGGCGCACGTGGGAGCATCTCGACCCCGTGGCGGATGGCATCGTCGAGGTGCAGGCGCCGCGCACGCTGTGGGCTCAAGGCAATAGCGTCCAGGAATTACCCGACGGCGATATCCTCGCCAGCTACCGGCCGACCTCCACGGTCATTCGCATCTCGCGCAAGACCGGCAAAATCCTATGGAAGCTTGGCGCACCTACGGTCGCGGGCCAACATGCGCCAACACTCTTGGAGAACGGCAACATCCTGATATTCGACAACGGACCTCATCGTCTCGACGATGCTGTACCGTATTCGAGGGCAATCGAGGTCGATCCGGCCACAAACGAGATCGTGTGGAAGTATCAGGACAAGCCGACTTGGAATTTCTTCTCGCCGCGCATGGGCTGCGCGCAACGGCTGCCGAACGGGAATACGTTGATCACCGAGTCGTCCTTCGGACGCTTCTTCGAAGTCACCAAAGAAGGAGAGATCGTCTGGGAATACGTAAATCCATTCTTTGGTAAGCCCTTTTTCGGCGGCCCGCCAACCTCTGAGAGCAACCAGGTCTTCCGGGCGCTCCGCTACAGCGCGGCGGAGGTCGCCCGAGCCCGGGGGGCAGGCTGAGACAGGCCGCGTGACCATGCGCCGACGCGAGGAGTGCGCACCATATGGATAGACAAAGGCCTCTTTCTATATCCCCTCGGCAATTTGCGGCGCCCGCAAGTGTGATGGTTCGGCCGCTTCTGCTCAAGCCGCAATGGATGAACGGGCTTTCAGAGCGACTGCTCGTGAGCCATTACGAAAATAACTACGGCGGCGCGCTGCGACGGCTGAACGCCATTAGAGCGCGTCTTGCGGCCCTCGACTGGGCGCGCACGCCCGCGTTCGAGACCAATGGCCTCAAGCGCGAAGAGCTGATTGCTGCGGGCTCTGTGATCCTGCACGAGATCTATTTCGATTCTCTCGGCGGACACGGCGACAATCCGCCCACCGGGCTTGCCGAGCCGCCCGCCGGACTCGCCCAGGCGCTCGAGCGCGATTTCGGCAGCGTCATGGCGTGGCGCGCCGAGTTTACCACCATGGCAAAGGCGCTAGCGGGTGGTTCAGGCTGGGCGATCCTCGCTTGGTCTGAGCGCTTGGGCCGGCTCGTCAACCAATGGGCGGCAGATCACGCGCACGGCCTGCCAGGTGCCACTCCGATCCTCGCGCTGGACATGTACGAGCATGCCTATCATCTCGATTTTGGCGCGAACGCAGCTGCCTATGTCGATCACGTGATGAGGAACCTGAATTGGGAGCGAATAGAAGCGCGGTACCGTCTGGCAATCGGCGAAATAGCGGGAGAAGACGAGCTCTTCCTCCCCTTCGGCGCACCGGCGCAAGAAGAGGCGCGGATTTCGGCCGAGGAGCTGAAGGCCGCGCTCGAGGATGACGATGATCGCCGACCGGTACTCCTGGATCTCTGCCTGCCCAGGGACCTGCCTCGACGCACCGATATGCTGGCGGGCGCCTCAATGCACGCTCCCGCCGCGCTTCCGAGTTGGATCAAGGAGCTGCCGCGAGACCGGCCGATCGCGGTTTATTGCATTTGCGGATTTCAAGTCAGTGGCACGGCCGTGACCGAGCTGCGAAAGCGGGGCTATGACGCCAGGGCTCTCGTCGGCGGGATTACCGCCTGGCATGCAATTGGCGGCTCCACCGTCCCGCTGGACACCTCTACCTACGAGCAAGCGCAACAATAAGCGGCACGCCACAATCGATGCCAAGCTGACGCTCGCTCTCCGCCCGCGCCCTTCGCTTAGGCATTGACCTAAGTATCG
>VAZL01000805.1 GCA_005883445.1 Alphaproteobacteria bacterium
ATCCCGCCAGCGCGCGCGGCTATTCGGTGGCGAACAGCTACCTGCTCACGCAGAGCGACGCGGCGATGCTGATCGACACCGGCTTCGGCAAGGACGAGGCGGCGATCCGCGCACAGATCGAAGCGCTGATCGCGCCCGGCTTGCCGCTGTCGCTGTTTCCGCTGCGGCTGAACGAATTCATGTCGATCAACAACGTCGAGACTTTCGCCGGCTATTTCAACGTCGAGACGTGTTACACGAGCAATATCGACGCGGCGCTGTGGTTCGATTTCGGCGCCAAGGCGCAGGGCCGCGACATTTTGGAGTCGATGAAGGTCACCGCGGTGACTCGGGCGGATACCATCGAACTCGGAAAAAAGGGCCGGGCGATCGACGTCATGCAGGCGCCGATCCGTCTGATCGCCACGCGCTGGCTCTACGACCGTGCAACGCGCACGCTGTTCTCGTCGGACATGTTCACCCATGTCTGGCGCGATACCGAGAACGGGCCGTGGGTCGTGACCGAGGCCGACAACGATCCCACATCGCCGCGGCACATCCGCTCGTTCCTGCTCAACACCCGCTATTGGTGGCTGGAAGGCGCGCCGACCGATTCGATCCGGCGCGGCATCGGCAACGTATTCGACACCTACGACGTCGAGACCATCGCGCCCGGCTACGGCTGCATCCTGCGCGGCCGCAACGTGGTGGAGCGGCACTACCGGATGCTGGATGAAGTTCTCAAAGGCCTGGACAAGCGCGTGGCGGTGTCGCGCTACGTCGGTCGCGACGAGGAGCGGTGAAGTATGGGCAACAAACTGCCGCGCGAGATTGCGCCCGGCGTGTTCTGGATCGGCGACTGTCTGGCGCAGCGCCACAAGAACAAGATCTATCACGGCTACAACGCCGCCTTCCTGGTCGCCGGCGAGACCGCGTCGTGCCTGGTCGAGACCGGCCATCCGAAGGACTTTCCGGTCATCGCGCGGCACATGGATGAGTTGTTCGCCCGCGGCGTGGCGCCGCTGAAGTATCTGTTCGTCACCCACCAGGAGACGCCCCATTGCGGCGGCCTCGGCCGCATCCTCAAGGCCCATCCCGAGGCCATCCTGTGCGGCGACGTCAGCGACTATCACCTGGCATTCCCGCAATACGAACACCGCATGCGATGGATGAAGGAGGGCGACGAGATCGACCTCGGCGGCAGGACGCTTATGGCGGTCGAGCCGGTCATCCGCGACCTGCGCACCACCTGGTGGGGCTTCGATACGCGCGAGCGCGTGCTGTTTCCGGGCGACGGCTTCGCCTACAGCCACTATCACGAGGACGGCCACTGCGGCCTGGTGGCGGAAGAAGCGGTCTCGCTCGACCTGCCGGATGTGTCGTCGACGTTCGCCGACCTGGCGCTGTTCTGGACCAAATTCGCCGACATGAACGTATATTGCGATCGGCTCGACCATCTGATCGAACGGCTGGGCATCAGGACCATCGCGCCGACCCACGGCCTGCCGATCACCGACGTGAAGGCCACGGTGCCCAAGGTGCAGGCAGGGCTGAAGGCCGCCGCGCTGACGCCGGAGTCCGGGACGAACGAGAAGGTATCGCTCGCCGGCGCGGCGGCGCCGGCGGCTTGAGCCGCGCCGCGGGAACTTCCGGGCGTTTAGCCCTTCTGCGGCAGCATCCGATCCTCAGCCTTGAAGTAACGTCTGGCGTAGGCGACGAGTTGGCCGTCGCTTGGATGATCGACGGTTTCCACGCCGACGATGATCTTCATCAACCCGGGATCATGTTGGCTGATGTGCTTGACCAGCTCGGTCTTGGCATTGGCTGGCCCCGTAACGAGAACCGCGCCGGCGTCTGCGATCGATTGCGCGACAGCCTGAAGGAAGGCGTGGTCCTCCGAGGCGTGCCCGCTCCCTATGGAGTTCGCCTTATGGTGGATGTGCTTGGTTGGACGATCCGGATGCAACACGAGCCGTTCCACATCGGTCGGACTGAAATGGAACACGCGGGCTTCATGATGATCGATCCAAACGACCGCATGAAAGTGATGGCTACTCATGGAATAGGTCCTTTCGCCGGCCGAGTACCGAACTGCGTCGATTGACGCGAGCAAAAAGGATTCCTGCGCGACTGCCGAGGGGCGGGCAAGGGGCCGGCAAGGGGCGGGGCTTCGACTTGCCGCCGATCGTACGAGCGCAGCGCGCGGGGCACGTATCCCCACGCGGGAGACCCCCGGGCCTGTC
>VAZL01000806.1 GCA_005883445.1 Alphaproteobacteria bacterium
GCGCAGCCGGCGGTCGATGAGTATACGCTGATGCGTTATCAGCCGGCGGCATTGTTGCCTGGCGGGCAGCCCCCGATGGGCAACGTCAATTGGATGTATCATCTGGTGAACACCAAGCGCCCGCTGGAAGAGAAGATGGCTCTCTTCTGGCACCATGTGTTCGCCACCGGCAACTCAAAGGTGGACAATTACGATCAGCTGCTGACGCAGATCAAGCTCTTCCGTGACAAGGGCATGGGTAATTACCGTGATCTGCTGCTCAATGTTGCCAAGAATCCGACGATGATCTTCTGGCTGGACAACCAGCAGAACCACGGAAACGCGGTCAACGAGAACTGGGGCCGCGAGCTACTCGAGCTGTTCAGCCTTGGCGCCGGCAATTATACCGAGACGGACGTTCGTGAATGCTCCAGGGCCTTCACTGGTTGGACTTTCGCGACCAAGATCCCGCGCGCGCCCTATGGTCGGTTTCCCTGGCAATTTGAGTATCGCCCGGAAGATCACGATGACGGCGAGAAAGTGTTTCTCGGTCATAAGGGAAACTTTAACGGCGAAGACATCATCGATATCGTGGTGCAGCAGCCGGCTTGCGGCAAATTCATCTGCCGGCATCTGTACAACTTCTTCGTCGCCGACGAGTCGCAGGTACCGGCCTGGCCGATCGAACCACCGCGCGATCAGAAGGCGATCGACACATTGGTGGGAGCGTTCCGCGACTCGAAGTTCGACATGCGCTCCATTCTGCGGGTGCTGTTCAACTCCGACTTTTTCAAGAACGCCCGCTTCCAGCACATGAAGTCACCGGCCGAGGTCGTGGTCAGCACGTTGCGGCTGGTCGGCGGCCACGAGCTCCCGGCCCCCGGAATTGGCAACCTATCGATGCAGCCAACCTATATGGGTCAGGATATGCTCAATCCGCCCTCGGTCGAGGGGTGGCACACCGGCAAGGAGTGGATCAACAGCGGCTCGCTGATGGCCCGGGTCAATTTCGTTGCTGAAAAAGTCGGTGATACGTCGCTACCCGGCGTGCGCGCGATCATTGACCGGCTGAAGGCCCGCGGCACATTGGCCCCCGAGCAACTCGTGGACGGTTGCCTCGACCAGATCGGCCCGATCGAAATCGGCGCCGACACGAAGCAAGAGCTGGTTGCTCAGGCCAAGGAATGGGGCCAGGTCGCTTGGGACAGCGAGGCGCACGCGGAAATCGCGGACCAGCGCGCGGCCGAAATGCTGCAGCTGATCGTCGCCACCAGAGAGTATCAATTCGGCTAATAGACTGAACTTATCAGACGAGGAGGAAGGCACAATGCCAGCAACACAGGAAACAAAGAAGGATCCCGTTATTGTTGTCCTGCAGCTGACGGGCGGAAATGACTATGTGAACACGGCGATCCCCTACAACAATCCGCTGTACCGGGATAACCGGAAGGCGGTCGGGATCCCCGACGACCAGATTATGCACCTCGACGGCCAGTATGGCATCCCGCCCTATATGGCGCCGTTGAAGCAATTCTGGGACGATAAGAAGCTCGCCATTCTGCACGGCGTCGGCTGGAAGGAATCGCCGCGGTCCCACTTCCGGGCCATGGACATCTGGCACACTTGCGAGCCGGTCAAAGTCGGAACCGAAGGCTGGCTTGGGCGCGTGGCCCGCGAGTTCGACCCCAAAAAGGAAAACGTCGTCACCACGGTTAGTTTTGGACCGAGCCTGCCGCGGGCTCTGGCTGTGTCCTGCCGACCATTCAAGGCAACCAGCGCAAGCAGATCCTCGAGCGGTTTGCGGCGATGTACAAACCGGCGATCGGCGCCGGCGCCGTCATGGACTACATGGCTGACACCGGTATCGATTCGCTGAAGGGCGAAGACATCCTGAAGGTAGCGCCGCAGAGGTACTCTTCGACGGTGCAGTATCCCAACACGTCGATCGCCCGTAAGCTCAAGGGTATCGCCCAAGTGCATTTTGCCGATCTGGGCACCCGCATCTTCTATTGCGATCACAGCACTTTCGACACTCATGCCGGCCAGAACGCAGCTGGGAGTCCCGGGAGCCACCCCGTTTTGTGGAAAGCGGTGACCGAGGGGATCGACGCCTTCATGAAGGACCTTCGCGAGCACGATCACGCCGACAACGTGATCCTGCTTATGTTCTCGGAGTTCGGGCGCCGCGTCCGCGACAACGGCTCCGGGACCGATCACGGTGCCGGCGGGGTTGCCTTCGTGCTCGGCGATAAGGTCAAAGGCGGCCATTATGGCGAAATGCCGTCGCTGGAAGCCTCCAAGCTGGTTCAGGGCGACCTCGACCCGAACATGGACTTCCGCAGCGTCTACTCGACGATCCTCGACAAGTGGCTGAAGCTCAATCCGGCGCCGATCGTCAACGGCACCTTTGAGCAACCAGCCTTCCTGAACTGACGGCAAGGCTGTCAGCTGCCTCCTTCCCGGGGTTAGCACCTCGGGAAGGAGCGGCAGCTGACGGTAAGAGTGAGTAAACGCAACACGTCGATCAGAGAGGAGGAGCGCGATGCCGCTCACAACGGTCTCGGAAGGACGCGTCTACGATTGGAGCCATGCCGTCGGGCGCAACGCAGCCCGTGGCCCGGGCTTCAATTATGTTCAAACGATGTGCCTTGGGAAAGATGGCGTTCTCTATGCCGCCAATCGGGGCAACGAGAATAATTTCGGGATGCACGTTAATAAAACAAAACTCGGTGCTCCCGGTGAGGAAGAATGGCTCGCCGACTTTTGCGAACACGGCGACGGCGACAGTCATTGCACTTGGCCGTTCGGAGTTGCGGTCGACGACGACCATGATCACGTCTACCTGTCGGACGACTGGAGAAACACGATCTCCGTGTTTGACACCAGCGGCAAATTCCTACGGAAGTGGGGCGAGGCCGGCAGCGGCGATGGTCAGCTGTTTCGCCCGGCCGGCTTGGCCGTAGAGAAAAACGGTAACGTCATCGTCGTCGACAGCGGCAACAATCGGCTGCAGGTCTTCACTCCGGACGGCAAGTTTGTCGGTAAATGCGGCGGGCCCGGGAATGGCGACGGCCAGTTCGACCAGCCCTGGGGGATCACTCTCGACAAGGACGGCAATATCTACGTCGCCGACTGGAACAACCATCGGATCCAAAAGCTCTCTCCGGAGGGTAAGTTCCTGATGAAGTTCGGCGAGTATGGCAAGATCGAGGAGCCTGAGGATGCCTATGGGGTAACTTACCTCGGCCCGTACATCACGGCGGCCTCGGAGAGGGCGGGATATCCCAGCCCGAGCCGGCTCAATCATCCGACCGATGTCGCCGTGGACAACGATGGCGACATCTACGTCACCGATTGGGGCAATCATCGGGTTTGCGTCTTCGACAACGAGGGGAAGCCAATTGCCCAGCTGATCGGCGACGCCCAGGTATTGTCGAAATGGGGCCAGCAGACCGTCTCGGCCAACCCTGACATGGAGAAGGCGCGGCGCCGGGTAAAGAGCCTCGAGCCGCAATGGCGCTTATGCTTCCCGACGGCGGTGGAGTTCGATCCGGCAACCGATAGCGTCATCATTGCCGACAGCCAGCGCAATCGCCTGCAGGTCTACAAGAAGGTCCGCGATTACAGCGACTTCCAGGCGAACTTGTAGAAGCCTCCATCATGCTCAGTGCCGCCGCTCCGCGCGGCGGCACTGTCGCTTCTGCCGTGCCCCTGGCATAGGGGAAGGAGGGGAAGGCAGCAAGCCGGGCCGAGACGAACAAATTGCGGCCCCCCTCCGGAATGTTTCACGTCCGATTCGCCACTACTTTTTCTGCGAAGTGTCAGGCGAGTTGCAGGACATCCCAGCGCATCATCTGTCGGTCAGCCTACTCTGACGCCTCGCCGAGGCGCACCGGGCATTCGGCAACGAGCACTCTCCGACCGCCGCCCAGCGCCAACGCCGCGCCAGCCCAGTGAATGCGGGGATTAAGTTAGAGGGTGTCGCCCAGCAGCCATCCCGGCAGGTTATGGCTGAGGCGCGGGTTCGGACCGCCCTCCCAGGGCGCCGCGGCGGTGCACACGACCCCGATCGCCGTCCCAATCTCGGTGACGATCGGCGGCCGTCGAGCGACAGGAGGCGGGCCGGTACCCAGAAATTGACCGGATTCCGAAGGGAACCGCCGATCGAAAGCGCCGACGCCGTTTCCATCAGCGCTTTGTATTCATCGGCGTGTGGATTGCCGGGCGGTCCGAGCACCGCGATGTCGGCGATCGGATCGACAAAGCGACACACCGCCCACGCGCGGGGCTCGTCCCCGAGGGGGGAGAGGAGAGGCCCGTAGGTGCGCTCCTTGGGCCCGAGAAAGGACTGGGCCGGCGGCAGGAACGGTAGGCAGTGCGCGGCCGTGATGACGAGGCGCTCGCGCGCAGCCTCGACTACGAAGCCGCGCGCGCTACCAACGGTGATGACACCTGCTGTCAGCATCTCGATAATCATGGTTTTCTGCTTTTAACCTCGATCATCTATCACCGATGCTTGACGATTATATTCTCGCACCTCTCGCACCCGGAAGTCATTTTGTGCAAGCTCCCAAAGCTTATGCTTGATGATGCCCAGGTATTGTCGAAATGGGGCGCGCAGACTGTCGACGCCAACCCCGACATGGCCAAAGCCCGGCGCAGGGTAAAGAGCCTCGATCCGCAATGGCGCTTATGCTTCCCGACGGCGGTGGAGTTCGATCCGGCAACCGACAGCGTCATCGTTGCCGACAGCCAGCGCTATCGCCTGCAGATCTACAAAAAGGTTCGCGATGATGAGCGACGCCGCCGAAGAACGCGCAAGGCTCGAACGCTTGGTGGCGGAAATGCGGGGCACGCTCGGCGAGGAGCATCTGGCGACGCTGTCGGCGATGCTCGACCTCGCCGACAGACTATGGGCCGAAGGCCGGCTCATCGCGGCTCGCAAAATTGAGACTCAAGTGGTCGCCGGGCGCCGTCGGGCCCTGGGTGAGGAGCATTTCGACACGTTGAAAGCAATCGGCAAGCTGGCCGTCACGATGGCCGCTCAAGGCGATCTGATCGGAGCGCGTGAGCTTCAGGAGCGCGTCGTCGAAGGGATGCGCAGGCTGGACGGTGACAACGGCCGCGATACGCTTCGAGCGATCAACAATCTCGCCGG
>VAZL01000807.1:0-2346 GCA_005883445.1 Alphaproteobacteria bacterium
CGCCGCAACCGGCCATGCGGCATTTCTGCCAGGGTGATCAGTCACGTCGCGCCAATCGTGGTCGTCAAGTGGCGCGCCACATATTCCAGGAGGTCCGTCGATTATGGTTCCTCGCGGGGACGACAGCGAACGGCTTTCGCGAGCCATGACAATTACCTACATTACCGCGGAAATGACCACGCCCAAAGACGACTATCTTGTCCGCCCCGACCCGCTCGATCCGCGGCTGACCGAGCGAGTCAGCGGCGTCGACCAAACCGGGCAGGCGATCGAGACCCGGGTCACGGTCGAGCGCGCGCTCACGATCTTTCTTAATTCACAGGAGATCGTGACGGCGATGACGATCAACGACTATCCGGAATATCTCGCGCTCGGCTACCTGCTCAACCAGCACATGCTGCTTCCCGACGATGTCATCACCGGCGTCGACTACGACGAGGAGCTTGCCGTGGTGGTCGTGCGCACCAAGCGCAGGACCAACTACGAGAAGAAATTGAAGAAGAAGGTGCAAACCTCGGGCTGCGCGCAGGGCACGGTGTTCGGTGACCTCATGGATGCGCTGGAAAACGTCACGCTGCCCAAGGCGGAGCTGCGCACCTCCTGGCTCTATGGCCTCACCCATAAGATCAACACC
The DNA here is from genome assembly GCA_005883445.1 of Alphaproteobacteria bacterium. Classification (GTDB taxonomy): domain Bacteria; phylum Pseudomonadota; class Alphaproteobacteria; order Rhizobiales; family Xanthobacteraceae; genus VAZQ01. Next base: position 635 of record VAZL01000807.1, read on the forward strand.
ACGCCCTCGCTCTATCTCGAAGCCGGCGCGATCCACGGCTGCGTGCTCGCGCACGAGGATAGGCCGCTCGTGTACATGGAGGACGTCGGGCGTCACAACGCCGTCGACAAGATCGCGGGATGGATGTTCAAGCACGGCGTCGCCGCCCACGACAAAATCTTCTACACCACCGGCCGCCTGACCTCCGAAATGGTGATCAAGACGGTGCGCATGGGCATCCCGATCCTGGTTTCGCGCTCGGGGTTCACCGCCTGGGGGGTCGAACTGGCGCGCAAAGCGAACCTGACGCTCGTCGGCCGCGCACGCGGGAAGCGTTTCGTCGCGCTCGCCGGCGAGGAGCGCATCGTGTTCGATCAGGACCTCAAATTCGTCGAGGAGGAGAGCGCCAGGCACCGGCGCAAGGCTGCGGTGCACGATGATTGACGGCGTTCGCAGGCGCCCCGCGGGCGTACCCTCTCCCTATGCAGGAGAGGCTGATCGCCCCTGCGGCGACACGCGATGACGTCCACGCCGTTGCCGCTTGGGCTCGTGCTCGCCGGCGGACTGGCACGGCGGATGGGAGGCGGCGACAAAACGCGCATCCGCATCGGCGGCAAGACCATCCTCGAGCGCGTGCTTGCGCGGTTCGAGCCGCAATGCGCGGCGGTCATCCTCAACGCTAATGGCGATCCCGCGCGATTCTCCGACACCGGTCTGCCGGTGGTGCCGGATACGGTGCCGGGTTTTGCCGGCCCTCTCGCTGGCATCCTCGCCGGACTCGACTGGACGGCCGCGCACGCACCCGCGATCACCGACGTCGCGAGCGTGCCGGGCGACTGTCCGTTCCTGCCGGGCGATCTGGTAGCGCGCTTGTCGGCGGTGCGAGAGGCCGCCGGCGTGCCGCTTGCCTGCGCGCGCTCGGGCGATTGGCGGCATCCGGTGGTGGGCTTGTGGCCGGTGGCCCTGCGGCAGGACCTGCGCAAGGCGCTCGTCGAGGAAGACATGCACAAGATCGAGACCTGGACCGCGCGCCATGGGATCGCAGTCGGCGACTGGCCGGCGTCGCCCATCGACCCGTTTTTCAACGTCAACACGCCCGCAGACGCTGCTGAGGCCGAGCGCATCGCGGCGCAGCAGTGCGACCTTTGAGCCCTTGATCACGGTCGCGGCTAGTTCATAATCGTTATAAAATGACACCAATGAATTGGGGGAAATAGCCCATGCGCGTCTTTATCGTCGCTTGCGTCGTGGCGGCCGTGGTCGCGATCTGTGCGGTTGTCGTCCTCAACGGCATCCAGGAGCCCGTGAATATCGCCTTCACGACATCGGCGGTGCGCATCTGAGTCTTGCGCATCTGAGTCTTGCGCATCTGAGTCTTGCGCATCTGATTCTTATGCCGCGAGCGCCGCGTAGGAGAGAAACCCGACGGTCGAGCCCGGCGTGACCGTGGTGGTGTCTTCGGACAATTCGACGAGACCGTCGGTCTCTGTAAGCGACGTGATGATGCCGGCGCCTTCTTGCGCGTGCTTGACCGCCTCGACCGTGCCGTCGGCCGTGCGCTCAAGCTTGACCCGCACATATTCGCGCCGGCCCGCCTTCTTGCGATAGCCGAAGGCCGCGCGGACGGGTAGCGCGAGGAGCGGCGCTGCTTCGGCGCCGGCGAGGCGAAGAAGCAGCGGACGCACCACGCGTGCAAACGTGACGTAGACCGCCGCCGGATTGCCCGGCAGACC
>VAZL01000807.1:2413-3495 GCA_005883445.1 Alphaproteobacteria bacterium
CCGGCCGACAGCCTCGACGGCACGCCGCACATGGTCGGCCTCGCCGGTGGAAACGCCGCCCGAGGTGACGACGAGGTCATGCTCCGCCGCCGCTGCGGCAATGGCACGCGCAAGCCGATCGGGATCGTCGGGCAGAATGCCGAGATCGGTCGATGTGGCGCCCAGGCGCTCGATGAGCCCCGCGAGCAGATAGCGATTCGCGTCGTACAACGCGGCACTCGGTCGCGGCGCCCCCGGCTCGACGATTTCGTCGCCGGTCGAAAACACGGCGACGCGCACGCGGCGGAACACGTCTAGGGCGGTGAGGCCGATAGCGGCGGCGAGCGCGACGTGCTGCGCGCCAAGTCGTCGGCCTGCAGGCAGAACGATGGCTCCGGCGCGCACGTCCTCGCCTGCAAGCCGCCGATTTGCGCCGACCTTGAGCCCCGCCGGCACGATCACCGCCTCGCCGTCGAGGCGGACATCCTCCTGCATGAAGACGGTGTCGGCGCCCGAGGGCATGGGGGCGCCGGTGAAGATGCGCACCGCCGTGCCCGCCGCCAGGGCGCGCGCGGCGGAACGGCCCGCGGTCACGCGCTCGACGACGGCAAGCCGGGTCTCGGCGTTGGCGTCGAGATCGGCGTGGCGTACGGCATAGCCGTCCACGGCGGAATTGTCGAAGGGCGGCAGATCAATGGGCGCCACTACCTCGCGCGCAATGACGCGTCCGCTTGCCGCGTGGAGCGGAACCGTCTCGATCTCGGCGACCGGCGTGACGCGCTCGCGAATGATGCGCTCGACTTCCTCCACCGGCAGCAGTGGACCCGAGAAGGCGAAGCAGTCGTCGGTGAGCTGCGCCATCACCCATGCCCCGCATGCGCCAGCACGGCGTGGATCGGCGCGGCGTGCCGGATCAAAATGTCGGCGATGCGCTCGACGTCATCGAGATCGACCACTGGAACGCGCGCAGCCGGCAGCAGCTCATCGGACGCGATGGCAACGATCGCCGGGTCGTTGGGGTGGAGCAGCGGTTTGCCGACCGCAGCACGGTACACTTCGAGCTTGGGATGCGTTTCGGCTTTGTAGCCTTCGATCAGCACGAG
>VAZL01000521.1:0-1472 GCA_005883445.1 Alphaproteobacteria bacterium
GCCGTGGTAGTGCGAGATGATGACGGCATCGACCGCCTTGGCGTCGATGCCTGCGGCGGCGAGATTGGTCAAGAACTGACCATTCACTCCCTTGGTCGCATTGAAGCCGGCCTCGCCGAGGCCGGTGTCGATGACCACGAGCCTCTGTCCGGTATTGACGACGATCGGATTGTAGGGCGTGACAAAAATGTCGGACGGCAAGCGTGCCGCCGCGAGTGCGGCAATGACGTCCTCGCGTTTGGCGTTGCTGACCAGGTTGTCGGGCAATTTGAAGCGGTTCACGCCGTCGGTCACAACGGTGATCTCGAAGCTGCCGACTTTGTAGCGGTACCAGCCCGGGGCCTGCGTGCCGGCGGGGGGCGCCGCCGCGTGCCCCGAGCGGCCTGTGGCCAGCGGGGCAACCGCGACGGCCGTGGCTGCAACGGTACTTGCGAGCAGGGTGCGGCGGCTGAGTTCGGTCATGGCTTTCCCTCCTGATCAATTTCCAGGTCACAGCCTGTTTTGGCGAAAAGGTCGCCGCGGATGGTAGATGACGGCGGCGCGCGCAGTGCAGGTCGTGCCCGCTGTTGGTAATCGTAGATCGAAGCCGACAGCGAGATGCTAGCGCCAATCGCCCTGGTTGAGAACCGCCTGCGTGCCGCGCTTGCATCGCAGCAAACAATCCCGACGAGCGTAAACGGAACCGACCGCGCGGCCCGACCATGGACGGCGATCGGCGCGGCCGCTATTTCGCCCACCAACGCAACGCGATAAGGCTAGGGCATGGGGATCGCCGATCAGCCAGTGAGCCAACCGACGCAGGGCGCGACGTCCGGGCGCGCCTTGCTGCTCGCGACGTTTACCGCCGCCATCACCCTCAGTGCCGCGCTGCTGTTCATGGTGCAGCCGATGTTTACCAAGATGGTGCTGCCCCGTTTTGGCGGCGCGCCGTCGGTGTGGTCGGTGGCTATCGTGTACTTCCAGACTGCGCTGCTCGCGGGCTACGCCTACGCCCACGTGCTCACGCGCTACGCGGGCCCTCGCGCATCGGTCGTGATCCATCTAGTAGTGATGATCGCCGCTGCATTCGCGCTGCCACTGTCGATCCCCACCGGCTGGGACCGCCCGCCGGCAGCCGCGGAAGCGCTGTGGCTGATGGGATTGTTCACGGCCTCGATCGGTCTGCCGTTTTTTGCGCTCGCCGCCAACAGCCCTTTGTTGCAGGCCTGGTTCGCGCGCACAGACCACCCCGCCGCGAAAGACCCCTATTTCCTCTATGCCGCCAGCAATGTCGGAAGCTTCTTCGCGCTCGTATCGTATCCGATCGTGATTGAGCCCTTCGTGCGGCTCGGCGATCAAGCATGGTCGTGGTCGATCGGCTTTTGCTTGCTCATTGCACTGCTCGCCGGCGGCGGGGCGCTGCGATGGCATTCTCCGCACGAAAATGTGCGTGCCGACGGCACTGCAGAGGCACCCCCGAGCTGGAAGGACGC
>VAZL01000521.1:1601-11392 GCA_005883445.1 Alphaproteobacteria bacterium
ATCATCTTCGGCCCGATCAAGACCATCGTCGGGATCCTCGCCGTGCACCTCGTGGTGTTCTTCGTCAACGCGCTGATGTGCCATGGCGAGCTTGCGCGCACGAGGCCGGCGCCGAGATACCTCACTGCCTTCTACCTCTGGATCTCGGCGGGCGGCGCGATCGGCGGCATCGGGGCCGGACTGATCGCGCCCTATGTGTTCAACTGGGTGGCGGAATATCCGATCCTGATTGCGCTCGCGGTGCTGTGCCGGCCGGGTCTCGCGCTGCCGGCCGCGCGCCTTCACCGCTACTTCCTCTTCGGCGGCCTTGCGGCCGCGGTGCTCGTCCTCATCGTCTGCGCGCTACATCCGATCGCGCTCAGCGAGACCGCCTTCAACTGGAGCGTGGCCATGCTCTTGGCCGCGAGCGCGTTGTTCTGGCGCGCACCATTGCCGTTCGCCGCGACGATCGCCTTCATCCTTCTCGCCTATCACAGCATCGTCGAGCAACCCGGCACGACGTCGGTGCGCAGTTTCTTCGGCGTCGCCAAGATCACGGAGAGCGCGGACGGCCAGTTCCGTCTCCTCCAGCACGGGACCACGCTCCATGGCGGGCAGCGTATCCGCGAAGCCAACGGTCGGCTGGCAGCGATCGATCCGCCGGAACTACTGCTTTACTACTGGGATGGTTCCGCTATCTCGGACTCGCTGGCTTGCCGCGCCGCGCCGGATGATACCGTGCACTATTACGAGATCGACCCCGCCATCATCCGCATTGCTCGCGACCCGTATCTGTTCAGTTTTCTGTGGGTGTGTCGCTCGGACATGCCGATCATTCTCGGTGATGCGCGGCTCACGCTCGCCGAAGCGCCCGACGGTGCCTACGACCTCATCATCGTCGATGCCTTCTCCTCCGACGCGATCCCCATCCATCTGCTCACGCGCGAAGCCATGGCGATGTACCTCAAGAAGCTCAGCCCGCACGGCATGGTGGCGATGCATGTGTCGAACCGGCACCTCGAGCTCGCCTCGGTGGTCGCCGGCATCGCCGCGGCGAACGGCCTGATTACGCGCGTCAGCGACAGCTCCGACCTCGACGAGGCAGCCAATCCCTACAAGTTCGTCGGCACGGTCGCGGCGGTTACGCGCAGCGAGGAGGATTTCGGCACGCTCAGGCAGGCGCGGGATTGGGCGCTCGCGGCGCCGGATCCGAGCCAATGGGTGTGGACCGACGATTATTGCAATATCGTCGGCGCGTTGCTGCGCAAGCTCAACAACCTGTCTGACCCCTGATGCCTGCGGCTTGACCGTTCGACTACCTCCAGACCCACTTGAGAACCTTGCTCACCACGTCGCCCAAGGTAAGCAGCACGGCAGCCCAAACGAACGCCGAGCTGAAGTTGGCAGTCTGGAATTGCCACGACGGCATCCGGAAGATGCCGGCGACCAGCGGGACCGAGGCGCGCAACGGTCCGAAGAAACGGCCGATGAAGATCGCGAGTACGCCCCAGCGCTTCACGAACGCTTCGCCCTTCGGCAGCAGTTCGGGATGGCGCGACAGCGGCCACATGTGCGCGACTGGTGGTCCAAGCTTGACGCCGATCCAGTAGGACAGCCAGTCCCCGAGCGCGGCCCCGATCGACCCGGCAACCCAAATCGGCCAGAAATTGAGGTTGCCGGAGCTGATCAGGACACCGATTCCAACCAGCGCCGCCCAGGCCGGAATGAGCAAGGAAATGAATGCAAGCGATTCGCCGAAGGCGAGCGCAAAAACAACGGGCGCCGCCCACGCCTCGTGGACACGCACAAACTCCACCACCTGTTGGGCGTGAGCTTCGAGGCTCTCGAACATGCGGGAGGGGGCCCGGTTACCAGACCGGGTCTAGCGCGGCTTGCCCGGTAAGACCAGACCGCCTGCGGCGTCGTCCTCAAGTTCAGGCTGCGAGCACCTCTCCCCGATGCGCAGCCTCGGACGACGTCTGCTTGGCTGCGGTCATCCGTTTGGCGACCACATCCATGCCGGTGGCGTCCGCCTGCTTTCCGATAGCAATTGCCGCGTCGAGGATAGCGGCTGCTTGCCGATAGACCCTTTCGACGAGGCGATCGCCTTCGAGCGAGGCGATGTCCCGTATCGCGGAGAATGTGCAGAACACGACCTCGTTCGGCAGACCGGACAGCCAGTGTCGGCCGGCATCGGCGGCGTGATCGAGAGCAGACTTCAGCGGCCGGTGCAGCGCGGAACCATCGCAGCCGCGCAGGCAGCGCGCGATTGCTACCAACTCCGTCGGCGTACGAAGCGATCGACATCGTTGCGCGATTTCGAGGTAACCTGACCGTGCGAGTGCCGGCGCCAGAATTTCCGCCACGGTTCGCTTGAGCATGAGTTCCGCCCGCATCATCTCGATCTTGGATGCGTCCGCGGAGCCGGCAAGACGCGTAACGAACGGCATCAGCAGCTCTTGACGCAGTTCATCGCCGAGAGTGTCGTTCAGGCACAGTGCAAACATCGCGATCGGGCGCGAAAAAGAAGCCGGCAAATCCTTGGCGCGGTAGATCGCGCGATACGGATAGCCGGTGGCGACGACCGCCGCCTCGTTGACACAGGTCCCGCCATCCGGTCCTGGAAACTCGTGACTGCCGCGCAATAGCTTCCACTCGAGCATGCGCTGGAATTGGGCGGTGGTACCGGCGCGGGCTGACAGCGCGTTCAGCAGGCGATTGAAATCGAACATGGCGGCCTCCTCTCGGCTTCGGTAAAGTTTTGGCAACAGGATCGGGCGAATATCCGGCGAGTCAACGGCCATCCGACGGCATCAAGTTGAATTGATGGTAAGGTTCGACCATATGAAGCCGCGCGGTCGCGCTGCCGCGGTATCACGCTGCGGCCATGGCCGTGGCATAGTCACAGCTGATTCGTTTACCCTTCGTCGATCATGAGACGCATGGCCAAAACGGCTAAAGCAACAGCCAACACTCCCGCCCAAAATTCGGGCAAGGACTTATTTTCGGATTTGCCAGAGGCCGCGCCGCGCCGTCTCTCGGGCAAGGTCACGCGCGCTGGCAGGCCCACGAGCGCGGCCGAGGCTCGCTACACCGCCCGCGACATCGAGGTGCTCGAAGGCCTCGAGCCGGTGCGCCGGCGTCCGGGCATGTATATCGGGGGCACCGACGAAAAGGCGTTGCATCACCTGTTCGCGGAGGTGATCGATAATTCCATGGATGAGGCCCTCGACGGACATGCGAGTTTCATCGAGGTCGAGATGGAGGCCGACGGCTTCGTCAGCGTAACCGACAACGGGCGCGGGATTCCCGTCGATCCTCACCCGAAGTTCAAGAACAAGTCCGCGCTCGAAGTGATCATGTGCACGTTGCACGCAGGGGGAAAGTTCGACTCGAAGGTGTATGGGACGTCGGGCGGCCTGCATGGCGTCGGCGTCTCGGTCGCCAATGCGCTGTCCGAGCGCATGGAGGTGGAGGTCGCGCGCGAACAGACGCTGCACCGCATGGTGTTCGAGCGCGGCAAACCGAAAGGCAAGCTGAGCAAACTCGGTCGCGTGCCCAACCGGCGCGGCACCAAGGTGCGCTTCCGGCCCGATCCCGACATCTTCGGAGCGAAGGCGCATTTCAAGCCGGAACGCGTCTTCAAGATGGCACGCTCCAAGGCCTACTTGTTCGGCGGCGTAGAAATCCGTTGGTCCTGCGCCAAGGAGCTTCTGCGTGGGGGGGAGGACGTGCCGGAGGAGGCCACCTTCCATTTCGCCGACGGGCTCAAGGAATATTTGTCCGCCGCCATCAATGGCGGCGCCCTCGTCCATCCCGACATCTTTACCGGCAGTGCGGGTAAGATCGGCGTCCACGGCGCGGCGCAATGGGCGGTCGCGTGGACCGCCGACAGCGACGGATTTCTCTCCTCCTATTGCAACACCATCCCGACGCCGGACGGCGGCACGCACGAATCGGGTCTGCGCGCCGCGCTTCTGAAGGGCATCAAGGACCATGCCGAGCGCGTGGGCCAAGGCAAGCGCGCGACAGTGGTGACCGGTGATGACGTGATGAACGGCGCCGCCTGCATGGTCTCGGTGTTCATCCGCGAGCCAGAATTCCAGGGCCAGACCAAAGATCGGCTCGCAACCGGCGAAGCGACACGCATCGTCGAGAACGCGATCAGGGACCCATTCGACCACTGGCTTGCCGCCAATCCCATGCAGGCCAACAAGCTTCTCGACTTCGTGGTCGAACGCGCAGAGGAGCGCATCCGCCGCCGCCAGGAGAAAGAGAGCTCGCGCAAGAGCGCAGTGCGCAAGCTACGCCTTCCCGGCAAGCTCGCCGACTGCACCAATACCGCCGCCCAGGGGGCCGAGATATTCATCGTCGAAGGCGATTCGGCCGGCGGCTCGGCGAAACAAGCGCGGAATCGCGCCTCGCAGGCAGTGCTGCCGTTGCGCGGCAAGATTCTCAACGTCGCATCCGCCGGCAAGGACAAGCTCGCCCAAAACCAGCAACTGGCCGATTTGATGCAGGCGCTCGGCTGCGGGACCGGCGCGCACTATCGCGACGATGATCTGCGCTACGCGAAGGTGATCGTGATGACGGACGCCGACGTCGACGGCGCCCATATCGCCTCCTTGCTGATCACCTTCTTCTACCGGCAAACGCCGAAGCTGATCGAAAACGGCCACCTTTATCTCGCCGTGCCACCGCTCTACCGCCTGAGCCACGGGGGCAAGAATTTTTATGCGCGCGACGACAAACACAAGGATGCACTGCTAAAAAAGGAATTCCACGCCAACGCCAAGGTCGAGATCGGCCGCTTCAAGGGGCTGGGCGAGATGATGGCCAATCAGCTCAAGGAGACCACCATGGACCCGAAGACACGCACGCTATTGCGTGTCGTGGTGGCCGAGGACGAACGCAAGAAGACCGACAGCTCGGTCGAGCGGCTGATGGGCAACAAGCCGGAAGCGCGCTTCGAGTTCATCCAGGAGCGGGCGGAGTTCGCCGACGAGGAGTTGCTGGACGTGTAGCGCAAGCGCACGCCGCGCCAGTGTTTAAACCGACGCTGCGTGCGACTTTGTCGACAAAGATTTGGCGCTCGGGCGCCACATGCCGGAGGCGCGTCGTGGGGCGGCGCGGCAGAGCTTGCACTCCGTGCTCTACTCTTCGCCCGCGTGGTCACCCGAGCAACACGAACTTAACGCAAGTCCGGCGGCGCTTCCACCGCGGCAGGATATTCATCCCCGCTTTGCACAGGCGCGGACGCGCGCTCGCACCCAGCGGGAGAATCGAATTCACCAGACCAAGCAGCGGAATCCGCGCCCCGAGTGCGCATCAGCAAAACCGTACGCGTTTGCGGCAGGGCGGATAACGAATATTAGCTCGCGGCTTGCTTGCTGGCTTTCGGCTCGGTGACCTTCACCGCCAACAGCCAAGCGATCCACAGGAAGACAAAATAGAGCCCCAAAAAGGTCAGCAGGCTCGCCTGCGGCCAAACGCGCTCGACAAGAAGCCCAATGAGATAGTCGGCGACGTCGCCGAGCGCCATGAAGCCGACGTAGTAGAAGATGAGCTGCACGATGCCCTCCGCAGGATAGGCATCGCCCCTGCCCTCGTCCTACCACAGGTCGCCGCTGACCGGAGCATTTTTCGCGGCCGCGGGGGTTCGACTTTCGTCGCGACACGTGCGGCCGCCGCGGGCCGCGAGAAGCCAACGCTACTCCTCGAACTTCAAATGGGCGGCCTCGACGACGTCGGCGAAGACCTTGATGTCGCTATCGATCGCCTTGCGGAACTCTTCGCCGGGACCGCCGCCGGGGCTGACCGCCATCGCCTTGAGCTTGTCGCGCACCCCCGGATCAGCCAGTGCGCGCCGCGCTTCCGTGCCAAGTTTGTTGGCGACCGCCGGCGGCGTGCCGGCTAGGACGAATAAACCGCTCCAGAGGCCGATATTCACCTCCGGATAGCCTACCTCCGCCATGCTCGGGACCTCCGGAAGTTCCGAGGAGCGCTGCGATCCGGTCACCGCCAGGGCGCGGATCTTGCCGCCCTGCACCAGCGGCATCGTGGGCGGACCGTCGGCGATGGAAAATAGCGTGTTCCCGCCGGCGACGCTGAGCATCATCTCGTTGCTGCTCTTGTAGGGCACTGCCACGCCCGGCATTCCGGTCTTGAGCTTGAACAGCTCGGTGGTGATGGTGAAGGCCGGCGAGGAGGTGGCGTAATTGGACTTGTCGGGATTGGCTTTGCCGTAGGCGACAAGATCTTTGACCGACTTGATCGTGTCGTTGGCGGGGCCGGCGAGGATCAGCGGAAACGACGCGATCATGGTCAGCGGCAGGAAGTCGCGGGTCGGATGGTAGGACAATTTGGGATAAATCGCTGCCGCGATTGCCATCTGGCCGCTCGCGGCCACCATGATCGTGTATCCGTCCGCGGGCTGGCTCTTGACATACTCGACCGCGATTCGGCCGCCGGCACCGGGCTTGTTCTCGATGATCACGGGTTGTCCGATGTTCTCCGACAGCTTCTGCCCGACGAGCCGCGCGAAAAGATCGTTGCCACCGCCGGCCGCGAAACCAACGATCAAGCGGATCGGCCTGTTGGGATAGTTCGCCGCGGGATCGCCTTGTGCGCTCGCCGGATGAGCGGCAATGGCTGCCAGCACCGCGATTGCGACCCTCAGCAAGCTGCGTTTGAACCCGATCATGGGCATTCCTCCGCCGTTATTTTCTCGATAAGCGTTTTTCGCAGATCGCGGACAGCGTCAAGTGTAGCAACGCCGCGCTAGGCCCGCGACCACCGGGCGGGGTCGCCGCCTGCTGCCCAACGTCGCGGTTTGACGTCAACACGAGCCGCGTTCTAGGGTCGCGCGCCTCAACCGCGGCAGCACGTCCCGCCGGCGGATAACTTTTTTGACTGGTCGCGGCAAGCGGCAATGGCCCAGAAACGGCAGCAGCGTCGCATCATGGCCTTTTCAACTGCCGAGCAACGTCGTCGCACCCGCAAAGCCGCGAACGAGCTGTTCGGCCACCCGCGCGGGTTGACCTTCCTGTTCGCGACCGAGATGTGGGAGCGCTTTTCCTACTACGGAATGCGCGCGTTGCTCGTCCTCTACATGGTGAAGCTGCTGTTGCTGCCCGGGCATGCCGACAATGTGATCGGGCTTGGCGCGCTCAGGAGCCTGTTCGAATCGGTGTCGGGGTCCGTCGACGTGCAGCCCCTCTCTTCGCACATCTACGGGCTCTATACCGGGCTCGTCTACCTCACACCGGTGTTTGGCGGCATGCTCGCCGATCGCGTGCTCGGCCAGCATCGCACCATCCTCCTCGGCGCGGCGATGATGGCGATCGGCCATTTCATGATGGCTTTCGAGTCGTTGTTTCTCATTGCCTTGACCATGCTCATTCTGGGCAATGGAGCGTTCAAGCCCAACATGTCGGCGCAGGTGGGCGGGCTCTATGCGCCCGGCGATCCGCGCCGTGACCGCGCCTATTCGATCTTCTACGTCGGCATCAATCTCGGCGCGTTTCTCGCGCCGCTCGTCTGCGGCACGCTCGGCGAAGAACTGGGCTGGCACTACGGTTTCACCGCCGCCGGCGTCGGGATGACGATCGCACTAGCAATCTATCTCTACGCCATGCCTGCGCTGCCGCCGGACGAGTTGCACAGGGCCAAGGCTGCAGGCATCGAAAAAAAACCGCTCGATCGCAACGAACGGCGCGGCATCCTGGCGCTGATCGCGCTGTTCGTGCCGACGACATTGTTCTGGGCCACCTACGAGCAGCAAGGCAACACCATTGTGCTGTGGGCCGACGACCATACCGACCGCACCATCAATCTCATTTTCTGGCATGGTCAAATCCCGATCACCTGGTTCCAGGCCTTCAATCCGTTCCTGATCTTTGTCTTCACGCCGTTCGTCATCGCGCTATGGGCGTGGCAGGCCAAGCGCGGCAGGGAGCCCTCGACCGTCACCAAGATGTCGATCGGCTGCTTCGGCGTGACGCTCGCCAACCTGATCATGGTCGCCGCCGCCTGGCAGGCGGCAGGCGACGAAGCGAGCTGGCTGTGGCTGCTCGGGTATTTCGTCGTCATCACCATCGGCGAGCTCTACCTGTCGCCGATCGGACTGTCGCTGGTGTCGAAGGTCGCACCGGCGCGCATGGTCTCGATGTTGATGGGACTATGGCTAGCGACGAGTTTCGCCGGCAATCTCATCGCCGGCTGGCTCGGCAGTTTCTGGAGCAGCATGGACAAGACGACGTTCTTCCTGATGATCGCCGGCATCGCGTTGATTGCCAGCACCGTGATCCTGGCGTTTAACCGGCCGCTCAGGAACGTGATCAGCGACCAAGCCGCCGCACCATGAATTCCTCGACCCGTCCCGCGCCGCGCACCTTCGGTCACGTGGAGACCTGGGTGTTCGACCTCGACAACACGCTCTACCCGCATCACGTCAACCTTTGGCAGCAGGTGGACGAACGCATCCGCGACTACATTGCGCGCTATCTCAAGGTCACGCAGGAGGAAGCGTTCCGTCTGCAGAAAGACTACTACAAGCGCTACGGCACCTCGATGCGCGGCCTGATGACCGTGCATGGCATGAAGCCCGACGACTTCCTCGACTTCGTGCATCAAATCGATCATTCGCCACTCACGCCGAACGCAGCGCTGGGAGCCGCGATCGAGGGCCTGCCGGGGCGCAAGCTGATCTTGACCAACGGCACGCGCCGACACGCCGATGCGGTGCTGGCGCGGCTAGAACTCGACCACCACTTCGATGACGTTTTCGATATCGTCGCGGCCGAGCTCGAGCCCAAGCCTTCGCCGCAAACCTATGACCGCTTTCTCAAGCTGCACGACATCGATGCGGGCAGGGCCGCGATGTTCGAGGATCTCGCGCGCAACCTCGCTGTGCCGCACGCCCTCGGCATGACCACCGTGCTGGTGGTGCCCGAGCACACCCGCGAGGTGTTTCGCGAAGGCTGGGAGCTCGAAGGCCGCGACGCGCCGCACGTCGACCACGTCACCGACGATCTCGTCGGTTTTCTGGAACAGCTCGGCCGCGGCCGTTGAGGCAAACTCATCGGCGACAGCAGGCCGGACTTGCCCGAACGCGCACCGCGTGGCGGGCGCGACCTGCTTGACTCCCCCCGTCCTATTCTCGACAACCCATCACGCGGTTTGAGGGTTCGCCATATGTCGCATGCCGAGCTTGCCAAAACCATCGATGAAGCTTTCGAGCAGCGCGACCGCATCGGACCGTCGACAAAGGGGGCGGTGCGCGAGGCCGTCGAGGCCGCGCTCGACCTGCTCGACCGCGGTGTCGCGCGCGTCGCCGAGCGCGGAGCCAACGGCAATTGGTGGGTCAACCAGTGGCTCAAAAAGGCGGTGCTGCTCTCGTTCCGCCTCAACGATATGAGCGTGATCTCCGGCGGGCCGGGCAAAGCGGTGTGGTGGGACAAGATCGCGTCGAAATTCGACGGCTGGGACGACGCGCGCTTCCGAAAGGCGGGCGTGCGGGCGGTGCCGAACTGCGTGGTTCGGCGCTCGGCCTATATCGCCCCCGGTGTGGTGCTGATGCCGAGCTTCGTCAATCTCGGCGCCTATGTGGATTCCGGCACCATGGTCGACACCTGGGCCACGGTCGGCTCCTGCGCCCAAATCGGCAAGAACTGTCACATCTCCGGCGGCGCCGGCATCGGCGGTGTGCTCGAGCCGCTGCAGGCGGGCCCGGTCATCCTGGAAGACAATTGCTTCGTCGGCGCACGCTCGGAGGTTGCCGAAGGCGTGATCGTGCGCGAGGGCTCGGTGCT
>VAZL01000521.1:11546-16786 GCA_005883445.1 Alphaproteobacteria bacterium
GCCCCATCACACAATCCCGATAGGTCCGCGCAGGAGAGCGTCATGCAAGCCGAACTTCCCCCGGGCACCCGGCAGACAATTCAGCAGCACGGCGGCCTGTCGAGCGACACACGCGCGATGATGCTGTTCGAGGCCAACAAGAAGACCGCGTTGGTCGCCTACATACTTTGGTTTTTCTTAGGGCTATTTGGCGGTCACAATTTTTATCTCAAACGCACCGGCGTCGCCGTCGCCCAACTCATCTTGACGCTCACCATCGTGGGGATGTTGATCACGGTCGTTTGGGTGCTTGTCGATGCATTCCTGATCCCAGGCTGGGTGAGAAATCAGAACAACCTCCTGGCTGTGCAACTCGGGGCCTAGGCCGCCACCAGCCTGCACCGCCCCGACGGGGCAACGTGCGCGAGCACTTCAGATCCCGCACGCGAGCACCCGTGCCCGCCACTCACTCCGCCAACAGCGACAACTTCGAAGACCGGCGATGCAATCGTGCCTGCAATGGCTAGTGCCGTTGATGGAATCAGGCTCAAATCATCGCCCTGGGCAACGAACAAAGGGTTCGAGCCATGTCAACGACGCAGCTACTGTTCTCTTTTCAGGGCCGCCTGAACCGCAAACCCTATTGGACGATGGTGATCGCTACGACGGTGGTCTTCATCCTTGTGCTCTTGCTTGCCCTGGCCGCGCTTCGAGAATACGGGCTCGAATTCCTCCCCGGGACGATAGCGATCATCCTCGTCCTCTACATCCCGCTGATTTGGATCGGTCTCGCTCTTAGCGCCAAGCGTCTCCACGATCGTGACAAGTCCGCATGGTGGCTCCTCGTGTTTTACGCGCTGCCGACAATTTTGAGCACGGCCGCCGATCGAACGGAGGATGTGCAATTCATCATCCTGCATCTCATCAGCTTCGGAATTACCGTTTGGGCCTTCGTTGAGCTCGGTTGCCTGCGCGGTACGGTAGGATCCAATCGCTACGGCCCCGACCCGCTGAGCGCGCCGGCGTAGCGCGGGTAACATTCCTCGCGGCATACGCATTGACGCCACCGTGGGAGGCCGGGTAAAGGCGCGACGATGAGCATCACGACCGCCGACCCAACCGCGCTCGCCCGCGATCTCCTCCGCTGCCCCTCGGTGACGCCGGCGGAAGGCGGCGCGCTTAGTCTCATCGAAGGCGTGCTGAAAGCGGCGGGCTTCGAGGTCCACCGCGTCACCTTCGCCGAGCCCGGCACGGCGCCGGTCGAAAACCTTTATGCCCGCATCGGCGAGCAAAGCCCGCACCTCGCGTTCGCAGGTCACACCGACGTGGTGCCGCCGGGCGAGCAGGCGAAATGGACCCATCCGCCGTTCGCCGGCGAGATCGCCGACGGCACGCTCTACGGCCGCGGCGCGGTCGACATGAAGGGCGCGATCGCTTGCGCGCTCGCCGCTACGTTCGATCATCTCGCCGCGCGCGGAGGCAAGCCGAAGGGATCGATCTCGTTCCTGATCACCGGAGACGAGGAAGGTATTGCTGTGAACGGAACGGTGAAGCTCATCAAATGGGCGGCCGAGCGCGGCGAGACCTTCGACCATTGCATCCTCGGCGAGCCGAGCAATGCGTCGATGATTGGCGACACCATCAAGATCGGCCGGCGCGGCTCGCTCAACGGCACCCTCGTCGTCACCGGCAAGCAGGGCCACGTCGCCTATCCCGAACGCGCCGACAATCCCGTGCGCGGGCTGGTCACCTTGATGAGCGCGTTGATGACGGCGGCGCTCGACCACGGCAGCGCGCAGTTCGACGCGTCGAACCTGGAATTCACCTCGATCGATATCGGCAACACGGTCGTCAATCTCATCCCGGGCGAGGCGCGCGCGCGCTTCAATATCCGCTTCAATGATTGTCACAGCCAGACTTCGCTCAAGGTGTTGGTCGAGAAGCGCGCCGCCGACGCGGCGGCGGGGCATATCCGCTGGCATATCGAGTGGGAGCCGTCGAACGCAGATTCGTTCGTGACCAAGCCGGGTCCGTTCGTCGATCTCGTGTCCGCGGCGATCAAGGAGGTGACCGCGAAGGAGCCGAAGCTCT
Organism: Alphaproteobacteria bacterium; assembly: GCA_005883445.1. Classification (GTDB taxonomy): domain Bacteria; phylum Pseudomonadota; class Alphaproteobacteria; order Rhizobiales; family Xanthobacteraceae; genus VAZQ01. The sequence goes on from VAZL01000521.1 coordinate 13,617, forward strand.
CGACTACCGGCGGTACGTCGGACGCGCGCTTCATCAAGAACTATTGCCCGGTGCTCGAATTCGGACTGGTCGGGCAGACCATGCATCAGGTCGACGAGCGTACCGCGATCGCCGATCTCACGACGTTGACGGCGGTCTATCGCAAGGTTCTCGACCGCTATTTCGCCTAAGACCTGTCTAAGGCCTATCTGGTCCCAAGACGTATTGCGGGGTAGGCGCAGTCACCGCATGGGCGGGCAGTCGCGGCCAGCCTGACCGGCGCGACGCGCAATCTCCGCGAGCACGGCCATCACGCGTAGTCGACCTTGGCCAGATAGAGCCCATCGGGCGGAGCAACGGGAGCACAAGCGGCGCGGTCGCGTTTCGCCAGCGCGACCGAAACGTCATCGACCGTCCACTTGCCCTCGCCGACGAGCGCGAGCGCGCCGACCATCGAACGCACCTGGGAGTGCAAGAACGAGCGCGCCGAAGCCATGACTTCGACTTCGTCCGCGCGCCGATGCACGTCGAGCTGGTCGAGCGTCTTCACCGGCGATTTCGCCTGACATTCGACGTTGCGAAAGGTGGTGAAATCATGCCGGCCGATGAGGCGTTGCGCCGCCACCTGCATGGCCGGGATATCGAGCGGCTTGGCGATGCGCCAGGCACGGCCGCGTTCGAACGTGAGATCGGCGCGGCGGTTGATGATGCGATAAAGATAATGGCGCCGGATGGCGGAAAAGCGCGCGTCGAATGAATCGTCCACCCGCTCGGCCGCGATCACGGCAACAGGATGCGGGCGCAAATGCGCGTTCAACGCGTCGCGCACCGTGTCTTCGTCCCAGTCCTTGGCGAGATCGACATGGCCGACCTGGGCGAGCGCATGCACGCCGGCGTCGGTGCGCCCCGCCCCCTGCACGCTCACCTTCTCCCCGCAGAATGCCTCGACTGCGGCCGCCAACAGGCCCTGCACCGAGGGACCGTTGTCCTGGATCTGCCAGCCCACGAACGGTCCGCCGTCATATTCGATGGTGAGCTTGTAGCGAGGCATGGCGGACTAACCAAACCGTGTGCCGGCGGCAATGCTCGTGCCGCGCAGGAACTCGTTCGCCTTCATTGCCTGGCGGCCCGCGCGCTGCAACTCGAGGATGCGCACCGCGCCCTCCCCGCAGGCCACCGTGAGCTCATCGTCGAGCACGGTGCCGGGCACGCCGACACCTTCGCCCTTGGTCGTGCGCAGCGCCTTGACGCGCACACCTTCACCCGCGATTTCGAACCAGGCGCCGGGAGCCGGCGACAAGCCTCGGATGTGGTTATGCACCTCTTGCCACGGCCGCCGTGAGCGTGAGCGTGCCGCGCTCGAGCGCCCCAAGCGCGCGCACCATGAGGTCGGCACCGAGGCGGGCGAGCCGATCGTGCAAATCGCCTGCGGTAACATCGAAGGGGATCGGCACGCGCTCCTCCTTCGCAATCGGGCCGGTGTCGAGCCCCTCCTCCATTTTCATCACCATCACCCCGGTCTCCACATCCCCCGCCATGATCGCGCGATTGATCGGCGCGGCGCCGCGCCAGCGCGGCAGTAGCGACGCATGCAGATTGAACGCGCCCAACCGACAGGCTCCGAGGATCGGCTTGGGCAGGATCAGTCCATAGGCGACGACGACCGCCACATCCGCGCCGTGGGCGCGGGCGCTGTCTGCCGCCTCCGTCGTGCGCAGCGTCGCGGGCGTGAGCACCGGCAGAGCGAACCGGCGCGCCTCGCGTTCGATCGCGCTCGGCGTGAGATCGAGGCCGCGCCGGCCGGCCGGCTTGGGCGCACGCGTGTAGACGGCCACGACCTCGTGACCGCGCCCGACGATCTCGACGAGCGTCGGCACGGCGAAGTCCGGCGTGCCCATGAACACAATGCGCAGCGACATTTCGCCAACCCGTCGTGAATCGGAACTCAGGCTTGCGGCTTCCACATCTGGGAGCGCCCGCAAGTCGAGTGAACGGCGACTTGCGGCACAATACCGCCGACGAAAGTCGGTAGCTCGAAATTACTCGGCTGCCCGCTTTGCCGCCTTGGTGAATTTCTTGAGCACGCGGTCGCGCTTGAGCTTGGACAGGTGATCGATGAACAAAACGCCGTTCAAGTGATCGATTTCGTGCTGCAGGCAGGTCGCGAGGAGCCCGTTGGCCTCGATCTCGCGCGGCTCTCCCTCGCGATCGAGATATTTCACCTTCACCTGCGCCGGACGCTCGACGTCGCTGTAATATTCTGGGATCGACAGGCACCCCTCCTCGTTAGTCGCCTTTTCCTGCGAGGTCCAAAGGATTTCCGGATTGATGAAGACCTGCGGGTTCTTCGGCTCCTCCTTCTTGGCGAGATCCATGGTGATGATCCGCTTGGGCGTCCCGACCTGGATGGCGGCGAGCCCGATCCCGGGCGCGTCGTACATGGTCTCGAGCATATCCTCGATGAGCTTGCGGATGCCGGCGTCGATTTTCTTCACCGGTTCGGACACCTGCCGCAACCGCTTGTCCGGCAGGATGAGAATGTCGCGCAGCGCCATGGCCGCGATGTAAGCGGTCGCCGGAACTCGGTCAATGCGCGGCAGCGGCGCGTCGGCGGCGCGAGCCGCCGTGCCAGGCGTTGCCGGCGGCGGGCGGCCTGCCGTCTGCATTGATTTATCGTTCGCATTTTGTTCTTATGCGGCGAATCGATGTAGGGTGGGCCGGATGGCCGATAATTTCCTTCCTCTCGTCGCCGTGATCGTCGTTGCGGGGCTTGCAGCCCTGGCGGGGCTCGTCGTCCTCAGCGTCCGGGCGCTGCGCCGGCGCGATCCGCAAGCGGCCGACCCGCAATTGCTAGAGCTCGCGCGGCTGCAGGCCGAGACTGCAGTGCGCATCGAGGCAATGCGCGACATGCTCGCCGGCCGTCAGGCCGAGCTTCACCGCGCGGTGAACGAGCGGCTCGACTCGGTGACGCACCATCTCAACCAATCCATGACGACGACGCGCCAGCATACGGTCGAGAGCCTGCAAAGACTCAACGAGCGGCTCGCCGTCATCGATAACGCGCAGAGAAACATCACCGACTTGGCCTCGCAGGTGACGTCGCTGCAAAGCGTGCTCGCCAACAAACAGCAGCGCGGCGCCTTCGGTCAGGGGCGCATGGAGTTCATCGTGCAGGATGGGCTGCCGAAGGA
>VAZL01000522.1 GCA_005883445.1 Alphaproteobacteria bacterium
AGGAGATGGACCGCCTCGATCGGTTTGGCCCAAACCTCGCCCTCCCATTGGCTGCGAGTTTCCGGCCTGCTGGTAATGCTGATGATTGTCGGCGCGGCGTGGACTCCGACGGAAGCTCGTTCTCCCCGCAAGGATCCCCCGAAGCGCCCAATTCACGGACCCAATTACCGACCGCCGTATGCGGCCATCGTGATCGATGACAAATCCGGCTTCGTGCTGCACGAGGTCAGTGCCGACGAACCGCGCCACCCGGCATCGCTGACCAAGATCATGACGCTCTACCTGCTGTTCGAGCAGCTCGAGGCCGGCAAGCTCGGCCTCGACACGGAGCTGCCGATCTCGACGCGGGCGGCGCTGCAGAATCCCACCAAGCTCGGCCTCAAGGCCAATCAGACCATCAAGGTCGAGGACGCGATCAAGGGGCTGGTCACCAAATCGGCGAACGACGCCGCGGTCGTCGTCGCCGAAGCCATCGGCGGCAGCGAAGCGGAATTCGCCAAGCTCATGACCTTGAAGGCAAGGATGCTGGGCATGACGAGCACGACCTATGTCAATGCCTCAGGGTTGCCGGCCGAGGAGCAGATCACAACCGCCCGCGACCAGGCCGTCCTGGGCCGCGCCATCCAGCACCGCTTCCCGGTCTACTACCAATATTTTGCAACTCCGAGCTTCCGCTATAAGGGCGCCGAGATGCACAACCACAACGCCCTGCTCGGACAGGTGAAGGGCGTCGACGGGATCAAGACCGGTTATACCGAGGCTTCCGGATACAACTTGGTATCATCGGTGCGCCGTGACGAGAAACACATCGTCGGGGTGATCCTCGGCGGGACCTCGAATGCTGCGCGCGACGCTCGCATGCGCCAATTGATCGAAGACAATATTTCGCTGGCTTCGACGCAGCGCACGGTGCCGGTCATCGTGGATGCGAGCGGCCGGCGCATCGCGGATGAGGGATGGGCGCTCTATCTTGCCGCTCAGTGGCTCGAGGATGCGCGCTGGCGCTATCAGTCGCCGTCGCGGATCGCCCGCTTCTACGGCGATCTCGGTTGGAGGCGCACCGACGCGGAGGTCCAGCTGGTGGCGAGCGAGGCCAACAATTTCTTCGGCGTGAGCGAGCCGACGAGGGCGCAGCTGCGCGCCGCCAAGGGCCGCTACTCCGAGCGCTGGACCGTTCAGAGCAATGGACGCGCGTTTGGGCAAGGTAACCCGCTATTCCACACGCTTTGCCTGGAGAGCGACGGGGTCCCCACGCAGCCGCAGGCGAATGTCCAAGTTCTCGGCCCCGACAACCAGCCGACCAAGTATTCTCCCGGTAGCGGCGACGCTTGCGCGCCCACGCCATGGGGGGCGGTCGAGCGCACCTTCATCAACGCGCTCACGACCGGCGGCGCCCTGGAGACGGCCACGACGACGCGGTGACCGGCGGACGATCCGAGCCGCGTCGCAAGCGCACGGGATGCGCGGGTTCCGAGCCTTTACGCTTGTCATTCGAACCGGAAGCAGCGCTTCTGCCAGGGGCCGCTATAGCGCCAGCGCGCCGGGCGGGGGCGGAAAATTCCGCGGCGCGGCGGTCTCCTGCCGCCGTATCATCTGCTATCCTTCCGCTCCGATGCACGGGAGGCGGTCGGAAGCCCACCTCGATTGAGAATGTTTCTGACCGACCATCATGCTTAGAAACCTTTTGGTTCTTTCAACCATCGGCTTGACCATCTGCATCAACGCGTCGGCGAATGCCGCGTGCATAGACTTGAAACAGACGGATACTCTCTCGTTTGAGGGCACGTTGAATTACCGCATCTTTCCAGGGCCACCCAACTACGAGGATGTTCGAAAGGGCGACACGCCTGAACCTACGTACATCCTCAAGCTGGAGGAGCCGATTTGTGCTACAGGGGATGAATTTGTCGATCAAAACGTTAAGTTCGACCGCATTCAAATATTCCCTGAATCCGGCAAAGCAGGTCAGGCGTTATGGCGGGACCTCCGGGGCCTTATTGGGCAACGAGTCGTTGTTGCAGGGACGGGAGCATTCGGACGCCATACGGGGCATCACCATGCTGCTCTGATGTTGCCCATAGCCAGCGTTTCAGCCGCTTTCGATCCGACAAAGTCTCACGGCACATCCATGACCACAGTTCAAGGTTTCTACCTGGCCCTTAGCGCGGGCAACGGTGAGGAAGCCGTAAAATTTGTGGTTCCTGAAAAGCGATCATCGGGACCACTGTCCGCGATCGCTATCCGAAATTTCTACAGCAATCTGGTTGAACCGCTTACTCTTATTGATGTGGCTCCCACTCGTTCGGACGAGTATCGCGTACGCTATACATATGTAGCACCCAGTCGCGGACGCTGTGATGGAGAGGCTCTGGTCCGGACGACCAAAGTCAACGGACTTAACCTGATTGATTCGATCAAAGCGATTAGCGGATGCTAGCAGATCATTTTGCGATAGCGTTCGTGGATGTCCGCGACTTGACTTGATCGTGTCCGCCGGCGGCAGCCGGTTTGTCCTTCCTGAGGCCCCACTTCCGGAGCAACCGTGCCCCGAGCGCTGTTGGCACTCTGCGTCAGATCATTGCGTTTAGCTTTTCCGCTTTTGATACATAGCGGATGTTCGTTGGCTATTCGATTGCCTCGGCACGGCGATTTGAAAGGAGTGTGGCAAAGCGAACACACCTCATGTTTTTCAAACGAAGAAACCCGCTTTGGCCGCTCGCCGCATTGACGATCGAAACTAAAACTACAAAGGTAGATTTTGTCACCCTATTGCGTGCGAGACCATCATGATCGCGCCGGCCCTCGAGCGCGCGCCGCGGATGTTGCTTGTGATCGGCAAGGACGAGCAGGGCCTGCCGACGGAGACCATCATCCTCGAGCCCAGCGTGTCACGGCTCTATGATTCGCTGCGCGCATGGCTGGAGGTCGTGCTGCCGAACTGGCTTGGCCGCGCGCTAGGCCTGACGCGGCCCAGCCATGCTGGTCCGCTTTCGGCTTCCGAGCCGGTATTGATTGACGTCCAGCTGAGATGGGCTGGTCTATAAACAGCCGAGCCTGAAGCAGGTCAGTGGTAGGGATGCAGCATCCCGCCCTCGTGCACGTTGTTGTTGCGGTGCATGAGTCCGGCCTTGCCGCGGCGCGCTTGCGCGGGCGGCGTGATCGTCTTATTCAATTTCCATTCCAGGGCTGTAGTTTGGTGACCCCATGGCATTCGACTACGCGAAGCTTTCCCGTCCCAAGCAGCGGGCGATCGTTCTTGTGCGCACGCGTAATTTGAAAATGGCGCGCAACGCGCATGCCTATGTGCGCGGAAGCACGGTGAAGTTTTACGAGTGGCTGGAAGACGGCGGCAGGAAGCTACCGCCGGGGCCGTCGGTATGGATCTGCGGCGATTGCCATCTCGGAAATCTGGGGCCTCTCGCCGACGCCGACGGCCGCGTCGACGTTCAGATTCGCGATCTCGATCAGACCGTGATCGGAAATCCCGTCCACGACCTCGTGCGGCTGGCGCTGTCGCTGGCGTTAGCGGCCCGCGGGTCCGATCTGCCTGGCGTGACGACGGCCAGGATGCTTGAAGAAATGATGAACAGCTACGAAGGGGCTTTGGCCGGAAGGTTTGGCGGCCAAACGGAAAAGAATCACCGGCCGAAACTGATCCGCGAGATCCTCGACCGCGCGGTCCACCGCAAGTGGCGGCAACTGGCGCAAGAGCGGATCGAGAACGCAAAGCCTTCGATCCCGCTCGGAAGGCGATTTTGGGCGCTCACGAAAATCGAGCGGAAAGCCCTCAAGGAGCTGCTGAAGAGCGACGGCGCCCGCGAGCTCATCACCGCCCTCAAGGGCCGTCGTGAGGATGACAGGATCGAAGTGCTGGATGCCGCCTATTGGATGAAAGGTTGCAGCTCGCTCGGCCGTCTGCGCTACGCGGTGCTCGTCGGCGTCGCCGACGGCGAGCCTCAATCGAACAATCTCTGCCTCATCGACATCAAGGAGGGCGTGCTGGCCGCGGCGCCGCGCGCGCCGGATGCAGAGATGCCGCGCGACAACGCCGAGCGCGTCGTCGCGGGGGCGCGCGCGCTTTCGCCGAACTTGGGGGAGCGGATGATGGCCGCCCGGCTGTTCGACAAAAGCGTCACCGTGCGGGAGTTGATGCCGCAAGACCTCAAGATCGAGATCGAGCAGCTCAGCCGGGAGCAGGCAACGGCGATCGCGGGATACTTGGCGGGCGTCGTCGGGCGCGCGCATGCGCGTCAGATGGATGGGGCGACGCGTCGAAGCTGGAAAGCGGAATTGGCCCGCAACCGGTCCAAGACGCTCGATGCGCCGTCATGGCTGTGGCTGAGCGTGGTCGAGCTGATGGCGACGCATGAGGCCGCTTACCTCGATCATTGCCGCCGCTACGCTTGGGACGAAGCCTGAAAGTCCCGCGTTGGCGACTGCAAGCAAAAGACCCTGTTGATTGCCGCGACCGCCTGCGACCTCACGCGCCGATCGGCCAACGAAGTCGATCGCGGACGCGGGCGTGCAGTCGTGGGCGGCAGATGGCGGCTGCAGGAAAGACCCGGCTGCGTTTCCCTCCGGATCGGAAAATGATACGCTCCCTTATCTGCTGCCACGGGAGCAGATCGTGCGCATGTTGAGTGTGCTTGTTGCGACCGCCGCGTTGTTCGCGGCCAATGCGGAGCTCAAGGCCCTCGGTGAAACGCCTTGAACCAACAACCTCCGCCGTTGTGCCGCCGTTGCAGATGCCCCGGACGAAATCGAACCTTCTCGGGCTCCGTCTCGACTTTCGCTGACCCTGCCACCCGCGCCGAGGTGATCGAGTGACCGATGTTGCGATGCGCAGTCGAGGTCTCGTTGCCCTGCTCGTAGGTATCGCGCTCATGGCCGGCGCGAACCCTGCGCATGACGCCGACTACCCTAACCGGTCCGTACGCGTCATCGTGCCCTACCCAGCCGGTGGGCCGACCGATCTCATCGCCCGCCTGGCTGCCCAAATGCTCACGGAATCGTTTGGCCAGGACTTCTTTGTGGAGAACGTGAGCGGGGCAAGCGGCGTGCGCGGCGCGCTGATGGTCGCCGCCGCGCCGGGCGATGGCTATACGTTGATGGTGGCGACGGGCGATCTCGCGATCGCGCCCGTGATGTCGAGCAAGGTTGGCTACGATGCGCTCAGGAATTTCGTACCAATCAGCATCATTTCACGCTCGCCCTCGGTGCTTCTGCTGCATCCGTCGGTGCCGGCGAAGACCGTCCGGGAGTTTATGGCGCTGGCGCGCGCGGACCCTGCAAAGTACAGCTACGCATCGATGAGCCTGGGCCAAAATCTGCTGAACACCGAAAGGCTTTTTCGTCTCACTTTGAAGCTGCCGATTGTCCGCATCCCCTTCCCGGGTGCCGCACCCATTCTCAGTTCGACGGCGGCCGGCCATACCCTCGTCGCCTATATCGGGCTTCCCCCGGCAACCCCGTTCATCAAGGAAGGCACGCTGCAGGCATTGGCGGTCACCAGCCCGAAGCGATCTCCGATCGCCCCGGACGTGCCGACCATGGCGGAAAGCGGTCTTGCGGGCCAGGAAACGGAGCTGATGATCGGCCTGGTCGCACCGGCTCGTACGCCGCCATCGATCGTGGACCTCTTGGCGCGCCGGATGGCGGAGTTCGTTGCCCGGCCGCAAACGCAGGAACGCCTCGCGGTGTTCGGGTTTACCGCGGTCGGCAGTACGCCGGAGGAATTTGCCGCCCACATCAAATCCGATATCGATCGAGCAGCTGCGGTCGTTCGGGAGGCAGGGATCAAGGTCGATTGAACCGCTCATCGAGGGGAGGCCATCGGTCACGATGTCGCAACATCGCGCGCAAGCGGCGCGAGGCGATAGCGCGCAGGCGATTGTGCCCACCCTACGGAATGCGAGCTGAACTCACCGGCACCCGTCGCCTAGGCTAACGCCCGCACGTCAGCGATCGCCCGCGGCGGCGTACTGGCGCCTGCTGCGATCCGCCGTCTTCAACATATCTTTGACTTGCTCCGGCAGCTGTCCGGCGGCGAGCCTGAAGGGCGGGCTGTCGAGACGTTCGACCACAGCGAGGCGCGTGACTTCGCCTCTGAGGTACGCGTTCAGGAACTCGGGATAGTTGCTAAACGACACGCATCCGTTCGACTGGCCGTTCGCGCCCAGCATGTAGGTGTGGGCGAGGATGCCGTCGCGGCCGTACATCCTGCTGGAGTCGACGGGATTGAGGCGAATGGCGCGAACGCCGTGAAACAATCGCTCGCGCAGAGCGAGATTGTACACGTTGGGCGGCGTCGCCCCGCGCATCCGCAGGTGCACATGGCGCGGACTGTCCATGTAGCCGCCGAGGCCGGAATGGGCCTCGAGCCGCCGGCCGCTCGGCAGGTAGACCACACGCGCCGTGATGTCGTAGATCGCGGTGCGGCCGTCGTCCTCGAGCGTCGGGCCCTCCTTGCGCGGTGGGCTCAAGCTCACGGACGCTTTGGCAACGGTCGGTTTCGCCGGCGCGGCGGCTTGCTTCTTCTCGATGCCCTGATCCGGCGGCAAGCGCAGACTGCTCGCAAGCACCTGCATGGCCGAGGCGAGACTCTTGTCGAACGAGGCCGGACAATCGTCGGTCGACGCGAATCGTCTGTCGAACGAGACGGGATGATCATCTACCGCCGCGAAACGCTCCTCGAACGGCGCGTTTGCGCACGCCGACGCGGCCGTGTCGGTCAGCACCGGAGCCCGGTAGGCCGGGCCATCGAACAATCCGATCTGCGGTTCGAGGCTCGCCAATCGTATGCGATCGCCCGGGGAGCCTGATCCCAGTGGCGCGCTGAGCCGGAAAAGCTCAGGGTGAATTGTCCCGAAAACCGAAACGCGCGGAGCGGGCAATGCCGGGTCTGTTGGCCCTGCCTGCGTTCCTGCCGATTTAAGGACGAACCCCAGAACCATCGCGGCGATTCCGACCGGAATCGCGCGGACCCCCCAGTGAACCAATACGTCCCCCACGTGCACCCCACGTTGCCAATGGCACAGCGTCCAACGGCAACGCACGTCCCCCGACGCAGACGCAAGCAAACATGCCGATTGCGGCAACAATCGTTCCGAGATTGCGGCAAGAATCGTTCGGACTGAGCCGCTCCGCGTGCTAATTCCGCACCGCCCCGGCGGTGTTACCAACGGTTAACTGCGTTCACAAATCGGCTTGCCGTCTTCCCACCGGCGGGGCTGCCGCGGCGTCGTCGTTGCGGGGCATAGCGGCGCGGGCTATGCGCCGGCCCGCGACGGCACTAACATCTGCGGTATCTCGATCAGGCTGAGGAGAGCGTTTCCGTGACGGCAATCGCACTCAAGGACATCACCATTCATCCGGTCGTCGAGCAGCAGGCGCCTTTCTTCGACGTCTTCGAATTCTTCCCGACGCTCACCAAGGAGCTGCTCGAGGAGAACCGCTCGTGGTTGCAGCCGACGTTCATCGATCCGGCGAGCGGCAAGCTGGTGCTGTGCGTGCAGGGCTTCGTCATCAAGAGCGCGCACCACAACATCCTGATCGATTCCTGCGTCGGCAACGACAAGCCGCGGCCGGCGCGGCCGCTCTGGAACATGATGAAGAGCGGCCGTTTCGAGCAGGGCCTCGCGGCCGCCGGGCTGACGGTGAACGACATCGACTACGTGATGTGCACGCATCTGCACGTCGACCATGTGGGCTGGAACACGCGGCTCGAGAACGGGCGCTGGGTGCCGACCTTTCCCAAGGCGAAATACATCATGGCCGACCGCGAGCTCGCGTACTGGACGCAGAGGGAGAAGGATGATCCGTCAGGCGTTCCTTGGATCACCGACTCGGTGCTGCCGATCGTCGAGGCCAAACGCACGCAGATCGTCAAGAGCGATTTTGCCTTCAACGAGTCGATCCAGTTCATCCCGACGCCCGGCCACACCATCGACCATTACTCCGTGCTGGTCGGCCGGCCCGGACAAGATGCGTTGATCACCGGCGACATGATCCACTCGCCGATCCAGGGAAAATATCCCGAGCTCGGCATGCGGGCGGATTACGACTCGCGTGCGGCGGGACAGACGCGGCGCAAGGTGTTCGACCGCTTCTGCGACGCGGCCACGCTCATGTGCGTAACGCACTTTCCTTCGCCCTCGACCGGCCGCGTGCGCCGCTGGGGCGACGGCTACAAATTCGTCGCGTGACCGCTGGAGGGCAGTTTCGATAATGGACCGCATTGTGAAGCTGCTGCTGGGGGAGGATGATGCACGTCGAAAAGCCGGGACTGATCGTTGCGCCGCTCACGCCCTTTACCGCCGAGCTCGACGTCGACGAGGGCGCGCTGCGGCGCGAGATCGACTATGTGGTGAGGGACTGCCGCGCCACCATGGTGGTCGCGGCCGGGGTCGAGACCCAGGAATACAATTATCTCGGCCTCGAACAGCGCAAGGCGCTCATCCGGCACACCATGGCGTGCGTCGATGGA
>VAZL01000523.1 GCA_005883445.1 Alphaproteobacteria bacterium
GCGGTCAATTTCGGACAGGCCGCTGAGAGTTCATGGCTTTTTTGACTTTTCCGACCTTACCAAAGTTTAATTTCTCCGACAGCGCGCGGTAAGGAAGCGTCCCCCATCTTGCTCTGCAACGGGTGCCCCTCGGCCCCCGCCGCACCAACGATGGAGTGACCGTTATGACTGCGAGCGTTCCCGCTCCGAAATCGCGTACCCTCTCAGCGCGTCGTCTCGTTCTGCTTGCTGGCGTCGCCGGCCTCGGCGTCACCGTGCTGCTCGGCGGTGCGGGACTTCTCCCGCAGCCGACAAGCCCGGCTCTGACTTCGATCGCTTATGCCCAGGGTGTCCAGCGCCCGATGGGATTTGCCGACATCGTCGACAAGGTGAAGCCCGCCGTCATGTCGGTCCGCGTGAAGACTGCTGGTGGCGCCAAGATGATGGGCTTCGAGGGCGACCTACCGTTCCCGCCGAACTCGCAGATCGAGCGTTTCTTCCGTCGCTTCGGCTTGCCGGAAGGGGCCACTCCGGACGAACCGCGCGCCCCGCGCAACCGCCTCGTGACCGGGCAGGGCTCCGGCTTCTTCATCACTGCTGACGGCTATGCGGTGACCAACAACCACGTGGTCGATAAGGCCGACACCGTCGAGGTCACGGCTGATGACGGCAAGACCTACACCGCCAAGGTGATCGGCACCGATCCGCGCACCGATATCGCCCTGATCAAGGTCGATGGCCGCAGCGATTTCCCCTACGTCCACCTCGCGGACAAGGCCCCGCGCATCGGCGACTGGGTGCTCGCGGTCGGCAATCCATTCGGTCTCGGCGGCACGGTGACGGCCGGTATCGTCTCGGCACGTGGCCGTGATATCGGGGCCGGCCCTTACGACGATTTCATTCAGATCGATGCGCCGGTCAACAAAGGTAATTCCGGCGGCCCGACCTTCGACGTCGACGGCAACGTGATCGGTGTCAATACCGCCATCTTCTCGCCTTCGGGCGGCTCGGTGGGTATTGCCTTCGCCATCCCCGCTCCGACCGTGAAGTCGGTCGTCGCTCAGCTCAAGGACAACGGTAAGGTTAGCCGCGGCTGGATCGGCGTGCAGATCCAACCCGTCACCGCGGAAATCGCCGACAATCTCGGTCTGAAGGCATCCGAGGGCGCGCTGGTCGCCGACCCGCAGCCGAATGGGCCGGCCGCCAAGGCTGGCATCATGGCCGGTGACGTGATCACGGCGGTCAATGGCAACGCGGTCAAAGACGCCCGCGATCTCGCCAAGCAGATCGGCGGCATGGCGCCGGGCGGCACCGCGAAACTCACCGTGTGGCGCAAAGGCGAGGAGAAGACCTTCTCCATCGCGCTCGGTGAACTGCCCAACCAGCGCGAGGCGCGGGCGAACGCGATGCCGGATTCCTCCGGTCCGGAGGGCACCGACGTACCGCGGCTCGGCCTCACGGTCGTACCCGCCGGCCAGGTCGCCGGTAGCGGTTCCGAAGGCGTGGTGGTGACCGAGGTCGATCCCAATGGGATTGCTTCCGACCAGGGCGTCAAGACCGGCGACGTCATTCTCGAGGTCGGCGGCAAGAAGGTTGCCAATCCGGCCGACATCCGCAGTGCCCTCAAAGACGCGCAGAAGGACGGCAAGCGTACGATTCTGATGCGGGTGAAATCGGGCGACGCGACGAAGTTCGTTGCGCTGCGGCTCGGCAAGGCCTGATCGAAATGGGGCGCACCGCCGGCATCCGTCGCCCCCGCCGGCGGTTCGAACCAGAGGGGACGGGCCCGGCGCCCGTCCCCATCCCATCTAACTTCGTCCCGGCATCCGTCGCCCCCGCCGGTGCGGAGTTGGTTGAGGGGTGGCGGGTCAAACCGCCGCCCCTCGCATTTCTCGGCCCGGCCCGGGCGGTCTGCCGGGCCGACGCCAAGGACACTGTGAAATAGTGCCGCTATGATTAGTGCAGTTCAGTATCGTCCCTCCGCGAGGGACATCGCTTATCCGAGAGACGGTGCATTCGTCATGCGTCTCCTGATCATCGAAGACGACCGCGACGCCGCCGACTATCTGGCGAAGGCATTCCGCGAGGTCGGGCATGTGGCCGACTTGGCCGCCGACGGCGAGGAAGGGCTCGCCCATGCGCTCGACGGCCAATATGACGTCCTCATCGTCGATCGCATGCTGCCCAAGCTCGACGGCCTCGCGGTCATCGGGACGCTGCGCAGCAAAGGCATCGAGACGCCCGCGCTTATCCTTTCGGCGCTCGGCCAAGTTGATGATCGGGTCAAGGGGTTGCGGGCGGGCGGCGACGACTATCTTCCCAAGCCCTATTCGTTTTCGGAACTGCTGGCGCGCACGGAGGCGTTGGCGCGTCGGCGCGGCAGCCGCGAGGAGACGGTCTATCGCGTCGGCGATCTCGAGCTCGACCGGCTTTCGCATCAGGTGACTCGCGCAGGCGACGAAATCGTCCTGCAGCCGCGGGAGTTCCGCCTGCTCGAGTATCTCATGAAGCACGCGGGTCAAGTCGTCACTCGCACCATGCTGCTCGAGAACGTGTGGGATTACCATTTCGACCCGCAAACCAACGTCATCGACGTGCACATCTCGCGGCTGCGTTCGAAGATCGATAAGGGTTTCACCCAGGCTTTGCTGCATACGGTTCGCGGCGCAGGGTATATGATCCGCGACAGCAAATGACGTCGTCATTGCCTGCGGCGCGCAGGGCGACGTGCGGGGGTGAGGGATGACGGCGCTCGGCAAGCTTCTGCGCACGACGGCGTTCAAGCTGACGCTGGTGTATCTTACGGTGTTTGCGCTGTTTGCCGTTTTCCTGCTCGGTTACTTCGCCTGGAACACGCGTCGGCTGATCACCGAACAAATTACGCAGACGGTCGATGCGGAGATCACCGGCTTGGCCGAGCAATATCGCCAGGGCGGCATCCGCCGGCTCGTGTTCGTCGTCGATGCCCGGTCGCGTCGGCCCGGCTCGAGCCTTTATCTCGTGACCACGCGCGCGGGGGAAGGACTGGCGGGCAATGTCGGATCCCTGTCGACCGGCATTCTGGAAACATCCGGCTGGACGGAAACCGCCTATCGGCGGCTCGATGACCCCGACGGTGCCGAGCATCATGCCCTGATCCGCGTGTTTCAATTGCCGGCCGGGTTCCGGCTCCTGGTCGGACGCGATCTCGAAGAGCGCGAACGCTTGCACGACATCGTAATCGCCGCCGGCCGCTGGTCCTTGGCAGTCGTCATCGTGCTCGGCGTCGCCGGCGGATTCTTCGTCACACGGCGGGTTCTCAAGCGCGTGGACGCGATGACGGAGACCACGCGCCAGATCATGGACGGAGATCTGACCGGACGCCTCCCGGTCGCGGGAACGGGCGACGAGCTCGATCGCCTGGCCACCAACCTCAATGCCATGCTCGAGCGCATCGAGGCGCTCATGCACGGCCTCAAGGAGGTCTCCGACAACATCGCGCATGATCTCAAAACGCCGCTGACCAGGCTGCGCAACCGCTGCGAAGAGGCTTTGCGGCTGGCCGAGGACGAATCCCAGTACCGAGCGGCGCTCGAGAGCACGATCGAGGAATCGGAGGCGCTGATCCGCACCTTCAATGCGCTGCTCATGATCGCGCGCGCGGAGTCGGGCCAGGCGCGCGACGGCATGACCGAGTTTGATGCGGCCGAGATCGCGCGCGGGGTGGGCGAGCTCTACGAGCCGCTCGCCGATGAAAAGGGCATCCACCTCAAGGTCGAGGCGCCGGCGGCTGCGCCGGTTCACGGCAACCGGGAGCTCGTCAGCCAGGCGCTCGCCAATCTGGTCGATAACGCGATCAAATATGGCGCAACCGGTGGCCCCCCGCTGAACGGAGCGGCCGCTGAGATCCTCGTCACGGCGGCGGGAGAGGGCGACCGCATCCTGCTTGCAGTCGCCGATAGCGGCCGCGGTATTCCCGCGGCCGACCGCGGCCGCGCAGTCGAGCGCTTCGTGCGGCTCGAACAAAGCCGTTCGCTTCCGGGCTCGGGGCTGGGACTGAGCCTTGCTTCGGCGGTGGCCCGCCTGCATGGCGGCGAGCTCAAGCTCGAGGATAACCACCCTGGGCTCAAGACCGTCATCTTGCTGCCGCGCTCGGGATCGGCCCCGCCGACGGCATGAAGCGCTTACGATAGCGACATCATGGCTAGGCTCGTCATCACCGCGAGCCGGCACCCGGCGTGCGACACGATTTGTCGCAACCGCGCGCAGGCCCAGGTGCTGCGCCATTCGCATATTTGATGCCGCTCTTCTATTAAGACGGATGTGCCGGACGGTCCGGCGTGACCGGCAAGTTCCGAGTTCGGAGAATGATTTCGGTGAACCAATCAGGCGACAGTTCGCTCGTGCGACGGATCGCGCGGGCGCCGCACCTTCAGGCCGCGGACGAGGCGCGTGCGCGCGTCAACGAGTGGCTCGCCGAAATCGCCGGTCTTCCCGCCGGCCAGACGCTGACACGGCTCGCCGCGGCTCACCCGAGGCTCGAGGCGCTGATGACGGGGCTGGCGGACGGCTCGCCCTATCTCTGGGGCCTCGTGCGCGGGTCGCCGGAGCGGTTCGTCGCGCTTCTCGAGGCCGACCCCGAGCACCGTTTCCGCGACATTCTCGCTGACGCAAGACGCGCGATCGCGGCAACACGCGATGAAGCCGAGGTGATGCGCCTGCTTCGCCGCATGAAGGCCGAGGCAGCGCTGTTGATAGCGCTCGCCGATATCGGCGGCGTTTGGCCGGTGACGCAGGTCGTCGACCTGCAGACGATGCTGGCCGATGCGGCCGTTGGCGCCGCGGTCGACTACCTGCTCGAGGCTGCGCAGCGCAGCGGCAAGCTCAAAGGCTTCGAGCGCGGCCGTCCGGCGCAAGGTTCGGGCTATATCGTGCTCGCCATGGGTAAAATGGGGGCGGGCGAGCTCAATTATTCGAGCGACATCGACCTCATCATCTTCTACGACCCTGCAGCGCTCGTCGCGGCAACGGAGCCGGCGGCATTTTACGTGCGGCTCACGCGAATGCTGGTGAAGCTGTTGCAGGAGCGCACTCCCGACGGCTACGTATTTCGCATCGATCTGCGGCTGCGCCCAGATCCGGCCTCGACTCACATCGCCATCTCCACCACTGCGGCGCTCGACTACTACGAAAGCCGCGGACAGAATTGGGAGCGCGCCGCGCTGATCAAAGCGCGGCCGTGCGCGGGCGACATCGCGGCCGGGGAAGCGTTGCTCGCCGGGCTTTCGCCCTTCATTTGGCGCAAATATCTCGACTTCGCAGCGGTTGCCGACGTGCACGCGATGAAGCGGCAGATCCACGCCTATCGCGGCCATGATGAGATCGCGGTCGAAGGGCACAATATCAAGCTCGGTCGGGGCGGCATCCGCGAGATCGAATTCTTCGTGCAGACCCAGCAACTCATCGCCGGCGGACGATATCCCGAGTTGCGCATCAAAGAGACGCTGCAAACGCTGGCGGCACTTGCCGACGGCGGCTGGATCGATCAGCAGGTGCGCGATGATCTCGCCGCCGCTTACCGTTTCCTGCGTGTGGTCGAAAACCGTCTCCAGATGGTGGCCGACGAGCAGACCCACACCTTGCCGGCCGATCGGGATGGGCTCGAGCGTTTTGCCCGCTTCGCCGGCTTTCCCGATCGCGATGCGTTCGCGCGAGCCTTGCTCGTTCATCTGCGCAATGTACAGCGCCATTATGCGACGCTGTTCGAGAATGCGCCCGTCATCGAGGCCGGCCAGCGGACATTATTTTTTCCCTCTGAGGCGGACGATCGCGAAACTCTCGACCGATTGTCCGAAATGGGATTTCGCCGTCCGCTGGAGACCTCTGCCTTGGTGCGGCGGTGGGCCACAGGCAGCTACGGTACACTCAAGGGTGCGTTCGCGCGCAGCCAGCTCGCCGAAATCGTGCCGATGCTGCTTCAACATTTTGCCCGCTCGGCAAACCCCGATGCGGCGGTCGCAGCATTCGACAGGTTCCTTGCAGGGCTGCACGGCGGCGGACGGCTGTTTTCGCTGTTGCGCCAGAATCCCGATCGGATCGCCCTGATCGCGCTCGTGCTCGGCACCGCGCCACGCCTCGCGGACGGCCTTGCTCAGTTTCCGGAGGTCATGGACGCGGTCATCGATCCGAGCTTCTTTGGCGCGCTGCCCGAAGAAACCGAGCTCGCGGCCGCGCTCGACCGCTCGCTCGGCCAAGCCGGATCGTACGAGGACTTCCTCGATCGCATCCGCATCTTCGCGCAGGAGCAGATGTTCCTGATAGGGACCCGGATCGTGTCGGGAACCGTGTCAGCGGAGCAGGCGGGCGAGGCTTTCGCCCGGTTGGCGGATGCGCTCATTCGCTGCCTCCACCGCACGATCGAGGAGCATTTCGCGCAGCTGCACGGCCGCATCGCAGGGCAGCAGACCGCGATCTTGGCGCTCGGGAAGCTTGGCGGGCGCGAGATAACGGCGAGTTCGGATCTCGATCTCATCGTCGTCTACGACTTCGATTCCGACCGTCCGGAATCGGTCGGCCCGCGGCGGCTCTACGGCGCGCAGTATTTTTCGCGGCTGACGCAGCGCCTGATCAGCGCGCTCACCGCGCAGACCAATCACGGCTTGCTCTATAAGGTCGATATGCGGCTTCGTCCCTCCGGACGCTCCGGCCCGCTCGCGACCCAGATCGACGGTTTTGCCGCTTATCAGGAGAACGACGCATGGACCTGGGAGCACCTGGCGCTCACGCGCGCGCGCGTCGTGTCGGCGCCGCCGCAATTCGCGGCCCGGGTCGAGGAGGTCATTCGCTCCGTGCTATGCCGAGCGCGTGACCCAGAGATGGTCGCCGGCGACGTTCTGGAAATGCGCAAAGCGATCGCAGCGGAGAAAGCCGACAGCGAGCGGTGGAATCTCAAATATGTCGTCGGCGGGCTGATCGACATCGAATTCATCGCCCAATATCTGCAGCTCATTCATGCGGCGCAGACACCCGACATTCTCGACACCTCGACCACGCAGGTGCTCGACCGGGCATGGCGGCTCGGGCTGCTCAAGGCCGAGGATGCGGAGGTGCTGCGCCGGGCGGTGCGGCTCTATCATGATCTCACGCAGATTCTGCGCTTATGCCTGCCGGGGCAGTTCAATCCCAAGGCGGCGGCGCCGGGCCTCAGTGGGCTGTTGACGCGCGCCGCGGACGTCCCTGATTTCGCCACGCTCGATGCATTCATCGGCGAGACGCAGAGTAAGGTGCGCGCAAGCTTCAATCGCATCCTTGGGGCATCATCTTGAGCGGCCAACCGCCGACCGGTCGAGGGCGCGGCGGGATGAGCGTGGCCAGCACCGTCGCGGATCGCGGATTGCAGGCGAATATTTTTGTGCCGCTCTGTGAGCTATTTCACGCTCGCCTTACCCGCGGCAATCCTAAAGAGGATATGAGCCGCGCCGCTCCGCAGGCCGCGAGCGCTCCCCAGTTAAGAAAAATCAGCCTGCTGGGAGATGTCCATGGATAGGAAATCGTCAGTCCTAGTGATGATCATGCTTGTTGCCGCAACGCTTGTTGGGACAGGCCGCGGCGATGATGCGAGCGTCACGATTCCGGACCAAATGA
>VAZL01000524.1 GCA_005883445.1 Alphaproteobacteria bacterium
GAGCCCGGAACGCGCGAGGACCGCGGTATCCTCAGCGCGCATCTACGCTCGGATGGCCGCCACAAGGCCAAACTTTATGTCGATGGCGGTCCGTCCTCGACGCAAACTGTCGGCCACCTTCGCATGGAAGGGCGCGCCGTCTTCAAGCACGCCGTGGCGATGGTCACCGACGTGATCGAGGATGCCTTCAAGGCTACCGGCTACACCGCCGACGATATCGACTGGTTCGTGCCGCACCAAGCCAACCAACGCATCATCGACGACACCGCGAAGAAGCTCGGCATCGCTCCGAAAAAGGTGGTCATGACCGTCGAAAAGCACGGCAACACGTCGGCAGCCTCCATTCCGCTCGCGTTGGCGGTGGCGGTTGCGGACGGCCGCATCAAACGCGGCGATCTTGTCATGCTGGAAGCCATGGGCGGGGGCTTCACCTGGGGGTCGGTGCTGCTGCGGTGGTGACACGGGGTAATTGAAATCTTGCCCTCACGCCCGTTGACCGCTCCGGTCCAAGCTAATATCGTCTGATAATTCAGAGAGATATCTTGATCGCCGAAGGCGGGGCTGGCGATGACGGGAAAAACGGTCACACGCGCGGACTTGTGTGAGGCGGTCTACCAGAAGGTGGGATTGTCGCGCACCGAGTCGGCCACACTCGTCGAACTCGTTTTGAAGGAAATCACCGACTGTCTCGAGCGCGGAGAGACGGTAAAGCTCTCGTCGTTCGGCTCGTTTGTAGTGCGCAAGAAAGGCCAAAGGATCGGGCGTAATCCCAAGACCGGCAAGGAAGTGCCGATTTCGCCGCGCCGCGTGATGGTGTTCAAGCCGTCTGCGATCCTCAAGCAGCGCATCAACTCCGATTCCGACTTGCGAAAATAGCGTAATTCACGGCTGAGGGAGCAGAGCGGCGGTGGACAAGGCACCGGACGCATTCCGGACCATCAGCGAAGTGGCGGAGCAACTCGACGTTCCGCAGCATGTGTTGCGTTTCTGGGAAAGCCGCTTCCGCGAGATCAGGCCGATGAAGCGCGGCGGGGGACGCCGCTACTATCGGCCGGACGACCTCGATCTTCTGCGCGGCATCCGTCATCTGCTCTATGGCGAGGGCTACACCATCCGTGGCGTCCAGCGTCTGCTGCGCGAGCAGGGGGTGCGCTTCGTGCAGAATGTCTGGCAACCGGGGGCGCCGCAGCCGACCCGCCAGCCGGCCGAGGAGGATGGCGCAGTCGAGGAGACGGTGGCCGCCGAAGACGCAGCCGCGGTGCAGTTGCCGTTGTTGCGCGCCGCCATGGGCGGCGAACGACCGCAGAGTTCCGAAGCTGAGCGTGCCGGTTCGTCGCGCGCGATGCCGGCTGCGGAGGGCGGGCTGGCCCACGAAGACGTACAGAAATTACAGGCTGCGCTCCACGACCTGACCGAATGCCGGCGGCTCCTGGATGTCGCGCTGGCGCAGAAAATCTAAAACGCTGCGCGCATCGATTGGCGGCCGCGTCGGGTCGACGGCGGCTGGATCACGAGAGTTTCTGTCGAAGCGGTCTGGTGAACACGGATCACTGGTGCCAAGGACCGCCATGCACTAAGATTCAAGGAGTCTATCGGCCGTGCGAATCCTGCGTTGAACCGATTGAAACATTAGGATGTGGTTCGACCAAGAGGCCTGGAGAGAAGCGCAATGACCATCCGGCAAGGTGTCAGTGCCGCGCTTGCATTCGCGCCGCTGTTGTTGGCTGCCGCGGCCCATGGGCAAGACGGCACCCAACAGGCTGCGCAACATCCCGGGCGCAGCGTGGTGATGAGCAAGTGCTTCCAATGCCACACCGATGCAATGTTTCGCGATCAGCGACAGGATCGACGCGGATGGGAGGCCGCGATCTATCGCATGATCGGACGCGGCGGGTTATGGACGCCAGAAGAGATCAATCTGATGGCCGATTACCTGGGCAGCGATTTTGGGCCGAAATAATCGCGGCGCGTCGATCGCGCCGCGTCCAGGAATCCAAAGGAGCGAAGGATGCGAGACCTGGTTGCCAGATATTTGTCGCAGGGAATTTCGCGGCGCGGTTTCGTCGGCGGCCTGACCAAAGCCGGTTTGACCGCGACCGCCGCCCAATCGGTGCTCACCGCGGTTGCGTCGGTGAATTCCGTCCATGCGCAGGGCGCCGGTCCGCAAGCCGGCTCAGCTCCGGCCGTCCCCGCGCCAGCGCCTGCGGCGCCGGCCGCGACCGCGGTCGCTGGCGTCAAGCCGTTTCAGGGCACCGGCGGTGCCGCCTTTGCCGAACAGCTCATCGGCTGCGGAGTGAAATACGTCTTCGGCAATTCCGCGAGCGAGGATGCGCAGTTCTACGAGGCGCTCGTCGACCGGCCGCAGCTCAAATACATCCTCACCCCGCACGAGGGGCCCGGCGCCGCCATGGCTGCGGGCTACATCAAGGCTTCGGGCGAGGCCGCCATCGTCATGCAGGCTGCGGTCGTCGGCATGGCGAATGCCATCGGCCAGATGTTCAACGCCTTCAAGGAGCAGACGCCGCTCGTCGTCTATTCCTATCGCACCGACCAGACCCGACGCGCGGGACGCGATGGCTTCGAGGAGGTCGCCAATCAGGAGCAGATGGTCCAGCCCATTACCAAATACACTTGGCTTGCGCGCCGGCCGGACATGATCCCCGAGACCGTTCGCCGCGGTTTCAAAGCGGCGTGGACGCCGCCTTACGGTCCCGCCTACATCTCGTGGCATTCGGATTACAACGACGAACGGGTCCGCACCGAGATTATCGCGCAGGAACTGATCGACCCCCGCATGCGGGTACGGCCGAACCCGGATGAGATCGAGCGGGCTGCGAAGCTCCTGGTCGAGGCCCGCATGCCGCTCATGGTCGTCGGCGACGAAATCTACAAGGCGAAAGCGGTAGGCAAGGCGGTGAAGCTTGCCGAGCTACTGGGCATGCCGGTGACGCAGGTGCGCCAGCTCTATGCCAACTTCCCGGAGACGCATGCGCTCTGGGTCGGAAATGTTGCCGGCAACAGCCTTAATTCGCTCAACTATCCGAAGAGCACGGACGTGATCTTAAATGTCGGCAACAAGTTTCAGCACAGTGGTCCGGCGCCGATCGTTCCGCGTGGGCCGAAATTCATCGATATGCGCATCGATTACGCCAGCATGGGCAATGTCATGGTCACCGAGGTGCCGCTCGTCTGCGACGTCGGCTACGGACTTGACGATCTGATCGCGGCGATCGAGCAACTGCTCACCCCGGTGCTGAGGCAGAAGGCTGCCGAGCGCGCGCTCGACGTGCGCAAATTCGGCGAATGGGCAAAGGCGGCGCGCGCCCAGGTGGCGAACAATCCCGACTGGAACGAGAGCCCGATCATCGCCGACCGCCTCACCTGGGAGGTCGCAAAATTCGCCGACCCCGACGCCATCATCGTGCACGAGGCGGGATCGGTGGCCCTGCACTCATTCGACTTCGACCCGAACGGTGGGCGCGAGTTGTTCTTCTATTACGGTGCCCATCTCGGTTCCGGTGTTGGCACGGCGGCGGGAGTGAAACTCGCGCGTCCGAACCAGCAGGTGATTTGTCTCGTCGGAGACGGCTCCTTCATCTTCGGCCCGACCGCGCTCTGGAACATGGCGCGGCTCGAACTCCCTGTCATCGTCGTCGTCTATAACAATCACGCCTATGGTGGACCGCATTCGCGCGTCATTGCCAACGTGCCGGGTGGCCGCATGGTACAGACCGGCCAATTCGTGCACGATTATCTTGGCAGCCCTGACATGAACATGGCCGCGATCGCCAAAGGTTTCGGCGTCGATGGCGAGGTGGTCGAGAGTCCGGGGCAATTGCGCGAAGCGCTCGCGCGCGCACGCAAGGCGACGGTCGAAGGTAAGCCCTACCTCATCGACGCGCAGGTTGCGCGCAAAGGTGTGGCGTGGGCCGACAAGCCTTGGATCCCGCCCATTCAAGTGGCGGCGCTGCGGCAAAAGAAGGTTTGAGCATGCGAGGCGCGCCGCGCGCGCAACCTCCGCGGACGCGGGTCATCCCGGTGCTGGCGATTTGCGTGGCTCTCTGCGCTGCCGCGCGAGCAGACGACGCCGATCTCGGACGCGAGGTGTATGACGACTTCTGCGTGACCTGCCACGGTCGCGATATGGTCAATCCCGGCGGCGTCACCTTCGACTTACGCAAGTTTCCCAAGGAGGATTTCGAGCGCTTCCGCAACGCCGTCCTCGATGGCAAACCGCCGGCCATGCCGCCTTGGCGCGACAAGATCAGCGACGATGACCTCAAGGTGTTATGGGCGTACGTGCGCAGCGGTGGCTAAGCGCGCCTCTCGCGTGCCCCGGCGAATCGGATTGCGAGGAGATTGCTACCGGCTGGAGGCATTTTGCAGTTCAATTGCCGTCATACGGCCTAACGCCATCTGATCCACTGGTCTGCACCGCTGCTCCTGCGGGCTGATGAGCGTGGAGCGCGAGTCAGGGGTGCCGGCGGTCGACTCAAAACCATTGTGTTGGGCGGCCGACACAGGGGCTCATCGCAGTGAACCATGATTGGCTCCGCGCGTTAGACGCAACAGATGTGGAACAGAGGAGCCAATCCATGTGCGACTATAGCCTAATGCACGTCAAATCGCGTCCCGCGAGCGTTGGCGACAAGCTTCGAACGAGTAATTTCGGCACCGGCACGCGCGGGTTCGCCGCTCCGAGCGATCCCGGCACCGCGGTTTGCGTGCTTCCCGGCACGGAGCTTGCCTTCAATTCGGAAATCACAGTCTATGGGGCTTCCGCTCCCACTCGGTACAAGACGGCAATTTTCCGTCAGATCAATCGTGAACAGCCGCATATGCACCATGACGCGCTTGAGCTGCCGGACGGGCAGACCCTTCTTCTGACCTTCTTGTGCGAAGGCCAGGAGGCGACCGTGTTGCAGTTGCCGGCAAAACCGACGAGCATCGAAGCGGCGCGGGCCCAGGAACGCGTGACCTTTGCGGGCTAAACTGCGCGTCACATCGGCGCGCGGATTTTCGCCGGTGCGGGCGCCGAGCGGCATGACGCTATTTGCGCATCAGGGATGAGGCGGTTCAGCAGTCCGCCTCGTCATGCCTAGGTTCACAGGCCCGCGTCACGACGACTGTCTTCCCCGGCGAGCCGCAATCGCGAGATCGGCGGCGTCCACTCCGGTGAGATAGGCGCCGTGAGCCGTGGAATAATCGCTGCGCGAACACGCCTCGCCGGCGAAAAACACACGATCGTCCACGGGTGCCGCGAGCATGTCTCGGCAGTCCGCCTTGCCGGGCATGGCATAGGAGTAGGAGCCGCGGGCGAACGGATCGACACCCCAGCGATGAAGATGAAGCGGCTTCACGCGGTGCGCGAAGTCGCTGCCGAGCAAACCGGTGAGTTCGCCGATGGCGAAGTCGACGAATGCAGGTTCGCCGCCGGCTTCAAGCTCTGCGGCCAAGCGTCCCCCAAAATAAGCTTCGATCTGCGGCCTGCCGAAGGGTCTGAAGTGATAGACACCTGTGTCGCTGCGGCCGGTGCGGCCAAAAAGGCGGCTCTCTTTGTCGAATTCCTCGGCCTCCGCCAGCGATAGAAACAATTTGTCGGCAAGTCCCAAGGGCAGGCCCATGGCCGCTTCGGTTTTTTCGGGCAAGGCCGGGCTGAAGAGAAGCTTCTCTTCGGCAAGCAGCGCGCTCGAGACGGTGACGATGGCGATATCCGCCGTTATCGCGCCGGCCGCTGTCTCCACTCGCAATCGCCGTCCGCTGCGATCGATCAGCCTCACCGCCTGGCCGAGCATGACCTGCAAGCCGGCGCCATGGGCGGCGATCACCCTCCCGTAGCCCTCGACCACCCGCCAGTTCACGCCACTGTCGTCATAGCGGCTGACATCTCGCGCCGAGACCCGCTCAAGCTCCGCCCCGTTCGCGTAGGTGCTGACCGCGTCGATCAAGGCATTCCACTGGCCGAGCGGCTCGAGAAACGTCGCCGCCGAAACGTCCGGCTCGTCCTCGCAACGGGAGTGGAGTTGCTGGCGGAATTTCTGCAGCGCTTGCAGAAAGCTGGTTTGATCCGAAAGCGGAAAGCCGATTGGAGCCGAATGCCGCGTCCACGGCGGCGGCGTCTTGTCGATCGAGCCGCCCTGCGCCTCGGCAATTTCTCGCCAGGGATTACGGTCGGCCGAGTGCAGCCAGCCGCACCCGAGATCGATTGGAAATTCCGAATTTCCGCGCATCGTCCATGCCCGTCCGCCGAGCCGCGACCGTGCCTCCACGACGAGGCAATCAATATGCGCGTCCATGAGCCGCCGGCCCGCGGCGATACCGGCGGCGCCAGCGCCCACAACGAGAACCTCGGTATCGCTGCTGGCCACGGGTTATTCCGCGGCGATTTGGATCGAGCCACCCATCGTGCGGTCCCAACGATCTCCGTCGTCCGGTTCGCGCCAATACTGTCGCCGCGCTCCCAGAGACGGCAACCGCTTTTTGCGCAAACGTCAAATGCCCGGACGCTCCCTCCGCGGACGGGCGGCGGGAACGTATTGCGCCTTGGGACGTTGACGAACACGCTCCGTAAGTGTGTGAGGAATTGCCTTTTGCGCCTGACCATTCTGATCATTGCAGCGAACATGCCCGCCGGACGTCAAGGGCGAGCCGCCGACCGTGGGCGGTGGCAGTTCTGGACCACTGAGCGACAAACTCGCCCGATCGAAGGGCGTGATCTGCCCACCTGCCGGGATTGACCGCGACATGCAGGTTACGCCGCCGGGCGGCGGTCATCTCAAGGTTATTCCTCCGCCGGGCACACCCGGCGGAGATCAAAATGTGCAGCCGAAGTAACTCTTCTGACCTCGCTGGCGCTCGGATGCTTGGTGAGTTGGTCGACACCCAAGGCGTTAGTTACAGCACCAGCGGCAAGTCGAGTGCCGCCACACCCTGGCCCTCGGTTTCACACCGAACTTTGTCGCATGGGCCGGCTGCGCAACCCCAAGCGCAATCCGCGGCCTAGATTGTCAGCGAACTCTCGCGTGCGTGTCGCGGTCGAGTCTGGCTTGGAGGCGGCCAATCGTTTCGATCTGGGTGGCTAGAGCCTCGTCGCTGAGAAACCTGCTCTCCTGCGCGAGCGCGATCCAGAACTCTCGGATGTTGCTCAGACCTTCACGATGAACCGGATCAACCGTGATCCGAAGCGCCCGCTCGCAGTCGGCCGCCTTCTCCCATGGGTCCACTTGAGACATGGAGGCCTCCTGCGTGGGGGACCTGTCGTCGGGAAAACCACCTTGTCCCTACAGGATTTTCTCCGCGCTTTCGAGCCTTCAAACCGGGTTTTCCCCGTAGCTCACCGTCTGCTTAGGGCAAATCGTCGATCCAACATGCGTTCGTAGCCCGTATCGTCAAATTGCAATTTGCGCACATGCGCCATCGGGACATCCTGCTCACAATCCACATTGCTTATCGTCCTCAAAGGCGGGATATCCGAATCCTTTCCGGCTATCTTGCTTGGGCCTAGAATCTGACGCGGGAAGGGACCCCAAGATGCCGAGCAAGGAATTGGTGGCGCAGGAGATCAGCGCGGAGCTGCGGACGGCGCCGCGCGGGGGTATCCGCGTTTCTGTTGCGGCGATTGCGATCATCCTCGCGTGCATCGATTCCGCGGCTGCCCAAGACTGGCCGACGCGGCCTATTCGTCTCGTCGTGGGTGCCAGCGCGGGCGGCGGCACTGATATTTCCGCACGCTTGATCGCACAACCGCTGGCGGAGATCCTAGGCCAAGCGGTCGTGGTCGAGAACCGCGCCGGCGCCGCCGGCACCACGGCAGCGGAGGCGGTCGCGAAGTCGCCGAAGGATGGCTATACCGCGTATATGATGAGCAACGCGCACGCGATTTCGGCTGTGATGTACAAGTCGCTGCGCTACGACCCGGTCAATGACTTTCAAATGGTGTCGATGGTCGCGACTGCGGGTCTTGTTCTTGTGGCCGCGCCCGCTTTTCCGGCCAGCGACCTGGCGGGTGTACTAGCTGCGGTGCGCGCCAGTCCCGGAAAATTTAATTTCGGCAGCGCCGGCGTTGGTACGACCCAGCATTTCGCCGGCGAGCTGATGAAGCAGACTGCAGGTCTTAACATCACGCACGTTCCCTACCGCAGCACGCCGGCCGCGGTGACCGGCTTGCGGGCGGGGGAGGTGGAATTCGTATTCGAGCTGGTGCAGACCGTTCAAGGTCAGATCCAAATGGGCGAACTGAAGGCCATCGCCGTCACCTCGCCGAAGCGCAACCCCATGCTCGCCGATGTCCCCACCTTCACCGAAGCGGGCATGCCCGGTTACGACGTCACGAGTTGGTACGGGCTCGCCTTTGCGGCCGGCACGGCGCCCCCGATCGTGCTCAAGACGAATAAGGCGATGCAGGAGTTGCTCGGACGCGAGAGTGTCGCCAAACAGATCCTCAATCTGGGTGCGCTGGTCCGCAGCTCGACTCCAGATGAGCTCAAAACGCATATTGCCGGCGAGATCGCGAAATGGAAGGTGGTCCGGGAAAAGGCCGGAATCGAGCAGCTGTAGCAGGCCGTGATCGATCGATGCCTGTGTCGGGCAGAAACCGGCGCCCCGGCTGCGTCGCGGGCTGGAAGAAGGCGTGGCGCTGGAGGTAAAGTTGCCGGTTCCTTACGGCGCGGACAACACCATGCGCATCATCATCGCTTTCGCCTCCGTGCTCCTATCGGGCGCCGCGCTCGCGGACAGTGTTCGCCACCCCAGCGTGCCGGAACGGTTATGGGGCACGTGGGCACCGAGCGCGGACCTCTGCACCGACAGCAAGTCTACCTTTGTCGTATCCGCGAAAGGGTACGTGACATCGCAGGCGAACTGCGCGATTCAGTGGGTCACCGAAACCGCAGGCGCCGACGGGCCGATCTACTCCGCCCATATGCGTTGCGCGAGCCGAGCCGAGCCGCAGGAGACGTCGGAAGTGAATCAGATCATTGTGTCGAATGACCGTGGGCAGCTTTCGGCCGGTCCCGACTTCAAGGACCTCAAGAGCTACCGGCTCTGCCCGACGAACTAGAGCTGGGAGCATTCATGCGTAACGCTTCTCGCCGTGGCTCTGCCGCCGTCGCGCTCTGGGTGACGCTGGCCACCACGACCGTTGTCGCGCTCGTGAGCGCGTCCGCTGCCGTCGCCCAGACCCCTCGGGTCGAGGAGCTCGTTTCGGCGGTGGTGCGGGTCAAGACCCACATCAATCCGGAAGGGCGCACCGTCCAAGGCCTCGGCCGCGAACGGGAAGGATCAGGCATCGTCATCGATAGTGCCGGTCTTGTCTTGACGATCGGCTATCTCATGGTCGAGGCCTACGCGGCCGAGGTCGTCGACAACAACGGACGCACCGTACCGGCGGACGTCGTCGGCTACGATCATGAAAGCGGCTTCGGCCTGTTGCGCGCGATCGAGCCGCTCAAGCTCAAGCCGATGGCGCTGGGCAAGTCCGCCGAGATCAAAGAGGGCGATCCCGTACTGGTTGCAAGCTTCGGCGGCACTGCCATGGTGGCCGGGGCCTATGTCGTCGCCAAGCGCGAATTCGCCGGCAGCTGGGAGTATATGCTCGAGGAGGCGCTGTTCACCGCGCCGCCCCATCCGGCCTGGAGCGGGGCAGCGCTGATCAATCGCGAGGGCAAGCTCGTCGGCGTCGGTTCGCTTATCGTCGGCGAGGCCGTCAGCGGAAGCGACAAGACCCCGGGCAACATGTTCGTGCCGATCGACCAGCTGGCGCCGATTCTGGGCGACCTGATCTCGGCTGGGCGCAAGACGGGACCCGGGCGGCCGTGGCTCGGCCTCAACACCGAGGAGTTGCGAGGGCGGCTGTTCGTGAGCCGGGTGACCCCCGAAGGCCCGGCGGAGAAGGCGGGAATCAAGCGTGGCGACGTCGTTGTCGGCGTCAATGGCAAAAAACCGAAGAATTTGGCAGACTTTTACCGCAAGGTCTGGACGCAAGGGAGCGCAGGCGCCAGCATCGCGCTTGACGTGTTGCAGGATAGCGAGGTGAAACGGCTCAATGTGAAGTCGATCAACCGCCTCGATCATCTGAAGCTTAAATCGACGTTCTAACAGTCGTTTGAAGCAAGAATTTGAGAGAGAGCATGAGCCCGCCAGCACCCAAGAGCGTGCGGCGACGCTTCCTCGCGGCGCTCGCCCGCGGCCTCTACATCACCTGGCCGGTGCTATCGGGGATCCTCGTGATCGAGGTCGCCCTTGGCCTACTGATAGGTTTCGTCGAGGGGTGGTCGGTGGGCGAGGCAGTCTACTTCTCCTTCGTCACCGGCCTCACCATCGGCTATGGCGATATCGTGCCGCGGCAGACGCTCACGCGCGCACTCGCGGTCGTGATCGGTTTTGGCGGCATACTCCTTACCGGCCTAGTGGCTGGAATCGCCGTCAATGCAATGCGTGCGACCCTGGCGGACGGCGCTGGACGCTGACCTCGGCCGTGGGTGGCGAAACCCGCCGGTGGGTGCGCAAAACGGCGTTGTTTGCGCGCGCGCGGCCCAAACCAGCCCCATTCCTGCCGCGATCGAACGGCGATATGTGAGGGTAGGGAACCGATCGCGGCCGCTAGGGCGCGATCGGTCCGCGCACATACTGGGGCATCGCCGGGCAATCCTGGCGGGGGCTGCCGCAGGGGTGTCGCGGAGCGGGGGGTCGAATGGGGCGGCAGCTCTCAAGCCTCGGTTTCGGCGGCATCGGCCGCGTCGGCGCGGTCGCGGTTTGCTGTCTCGTGCTGGCGCACTGTTCAGGGCCATTTTCCAGCAAGGAATACAGCCCGCGCGTCGTCGAGGAGGGCGAGCCGGTGCCGAAGGGCGGCGGCGCCTATCGCGTGGGCAAGCCCTACAGCGTCAACGGGCGCACCTATGTCCCGGCCGAGAATCCCTCGTATCGCATCGAGGGCGTCGCGTCTTGGTACGGCCGCGACTTCCACGGCCGGTTGACCGCCAACGGCGAGATCTATGACATGCACAGCATCTCGGCCGCGCACACCACTCTGCCGCTGCCATGTTATGTGCGAGTGACCAACCTCGACAACGGCCGCTCCATCGTCGTGCGCGTCAACGATCGCGGTCCGTACCATCGCAACCGCGTTATCGACCTCTCGATCGGAACCGCCAAAGCGCTCGATTTCTACAGCAGGGGGCTCGCCCGCGTTCGGGTCGAATTTGTCGGGCCTGCGCCGCTCGAAGGCAGCGACGATACGATGTTGATGGCTACGCTGCGCGAAGGTTCACCGGCACCGGCGCCCTCGAAGGTCATGATCGCCGCAGCGAAGCCTTTCATTGCCAATCTCGATGACGGCAAGGATGCGCGGGTCGCATCGGCATCGGCGCGCTCGTTCACGCTCAGCAGCGCATCGAGCAGTGTCGCCAAGTCCGCGGGTGACAAGTCCACGGGTGAGACGCCCTCCGCCAACCGAGCGAAGACCAAATCGCTCGTGCGATCGGCCTCCGCTGTCGAACCCCAGCTCGAACCGCCTCCGCCGCAGGAGGCTCCTCCAGCCGCCTTCGCGCCGATGCGCAGCGAAGCCGGCACGCTCGACCTGATGAGCGGCCGTGGGCTTTATTGAGGGGGACAGGCTTGATTCACGCCCCACCGAGCCGCCGCAACCGGCATTGATTCCGGCGGGTGGAACTTGCTAAGCAGACATCGGGCAGGGAAGGGAGCGTGGACCTTGGCCACGCACGACTTGCCGCAATCATGAACATGCGAGTGGTTGGCACTGTGTCGCGTTCGCGCTTCGCCAGGTGGGGCGCGGCCGCCGCCGTTATCTGCGCGGTGGCCTCCGCCGTGGCCGCGCCCAATCCGGTATCGGGACCAAAGTCAAGCGACGGCTACCAGACCGCCGCCGCGCACGCCATGCTGATCGAGGCCGAGAGCGGCAGCGTACTGTTTGAAAAGGCCGCCGACGATCTCATTCCGCCGGCCAGCCTGTCAAAACTGATGACGCAAGAGGTGGTGTTCAACGAGATCAAGCAGAGCCGGCTCAACCCGACGACCGAATTCATCGTCAGCACCAATGCATGGCGCAGAGGCGGCGCGCCCTCGCACACCTCGAGCATGTTCATTCCGATCCACAGCAAAGTGTCGGTCGACGACCTCTTGCATGGCGCCATCATCCAGTCCGCCAATGATGCCTGTATCGCGCTGGCGGAAGGGATTTCAGGCAACGAATCTACCTTCGCGGAGCTGATGACCAAGCGCGCGCGCGAACTCGGCCTGGCCAAATCGACCTTCGGCAATTCGACCGGACTTCCAGACCCGCGACAGCTGATGACCTCGCGCGAGCTTGCCCAGCTCGCACGCCATCTGATCGAGACCTATCCCGACTACTACAAATATTACAGCGAGCGCGAATTCACCTGGAACAAGATCCGCCAGTACAACCGCAATCCCTTGCTCAACCTGAATATCGGGGCGGATGGCCTCAAAACCGGTTTCACCAAAGAAGCCGGCTACGGTCTGGTCGGCTCTGCGGTACAGAACGGATTGCGTCTGATCGTCGTCGTCAACGGGCTCAGGTCCGAGAAGGAGCGGGCCGACGAGGCCAAGAAACTACTGGAATGGGGATTCCACAGCTTCCAATCCGGTTTGTTGTTTGCCGAGGGCCAGGAAATCGCACAGGCCAAGCTCTACGGCGGTGTCAAGGGACACGTGCCATTGATGGCGCGCAAAGAGGTGCGGCTGATGGTGCCGCGCGGCTCGCGCGACAAGATTATCGCGCGCGTGGTCTACTCCGGCCCGGTGCGGGCGCCGGTGGAGCAGGGTCAGAAGATCGGCACGCTGAAGGTGTGGCGCGGCGAGTCCGTGGTGCTTGAAGTCCCGCTGCAAGCGGCCGAGAGCGTGGGCGCCGGCTCGATGCCCCAGCGCGCCTTAGACGCCGCGTCCGAGTTCGTGCTCGGCCTCTTCCGCGCCGGGTTCCAGCGGCTATAACGGAAGGCAAGGATACACGGAAAGCAGGCAGGGACGGGGACGGGCCGCGGAAACCCACTGCGCTCCCCGCTCGTTCTCGGCCGCCCGCTAGAACCGGATGCGCGGACGATTCATTACCTTCGAAGGCGGCGAAGGCACGGGCAAGTCGACCCATTCGACGCTGCTGGCGGATCGCCTTAAGTCGCTGGGCACCCGCGTAGTGCTCACGCGCGAACCGGGCGGCTCACCCGGGGCCGAAGTGATCCGGCACGTACTGCTCTCGGGTGTGGCGAAGCCGCTCGGTATAGAAGCCGAGGCGGTCTTGTTCGCCGCTGCCCGCGGCGACCACGTGCGCAATACCATCGAACCCGCGCTGGCGCAGGGCGTGTGGGTGGTGTGCGATCGTTTCCTCGACTCGACCAGGGTTTATCAGGGCAGCCTCGGTCATTTGGATCCGCTATTCATCCGCGCCCTTGAACGGGTGACGATTGGTGATCTCAAGCCTGACCTTACCTTCGTCCTCGACGTGCCGGCAGAGATTGGCCTTGCTCGCGCCAGCAAACGCCGCGGTGAGCGGGTGGCCGACCGGTTCGAAGCGGAATCGCGCGCGTTCCACGAGGCGTTGCGTGAGGCCTATCGCGAGATCGTGGCCGCCGAGCCCGGTCGCTGCATCGCGATCGATGCCACCGAGCCGAAGGCCGCGGTCGCCGAACGCATTTGGAAAACCGTGACGGAACGATTCGATTCCACGCGCGTGTCGAGCTTGCCTGCGGGCGCCGCGTCGTGAGCGGCACCGACGACCAAGGCAACGGCGTCGAACCGCTGAATCCGCGCGAGACCAGCGTCCTCTACGGCCACGCCGAGGCGGAGCGCGCGCTGCTTGCCGCCTATCGAGGCGCACGGTTTCCCCACTCCTGGCTGATCGGGGGTCCTGTCGGCATCGGCAAGGCAACGCTCGCCTATCGCATGGCACGTTTCGTCTTGGCTCATCCCGATCCACGCGCCCCACTGGTGCAGACGGCGACATCGCTGCAAGTCGACGCCGATCATCCGGTCGCGCGGCGCATCGCGGCCCAGGCCCAGGGGGACCTCCTGGTGATGGAGCGCACGATCAACGAAAAAACCAATAAGCTCTACCAGGACATCCGGGTGGATGACGTGCGCCGGACCGTGACGTTTTTCGGCTCGACGGCCGGGGAGGGCGGTTGGCGGGTCGCGATCGTCGATCCGGTCGATGAGCTCAACCCGTCGGGGGCGAATGCGCTCCTCAAAATTCTCGAGGAGCCACCGCGGCGCGCCGTCCTGCTGTTGGTGAGCCATTCGGCGGCGCGCGTTCTGCCGACCATCCGCTCCCGTTGCCGGCTGCTGGCGCTGCGGCCGCTTGCCGCCGAGGACGTGGCGCGCGCCGTTGCCGCCGCGGTCGGAGGTAGTCCCGACGCTGCCGGCATCGCAGCCGCGAGCGCGGCCGCCGACGGAAGCGTGCGGCGCGCGCTCGCGTTGTTGGACGGCGACGCGCTCGACCTGCGCAACTGCATCATGGCTCTGCTCGAGCATCTACCCGCCGTCGATCCGCGCGCGTTGCACGCGCTCGGCGATCGCCTCTACGGCACCGATCCGGCGCCGCTGGCCGCCTTCGTCGATACCGTGAATGCGTGGCTCTCGCTACGCTTGACCGCTGGCGAAGAGGCCCCCGCACGCCGTGCCCAATTGGCGGAGGTTTGGGAGAAGGTCAACGCCGCCGCGCGCGACGCAGACACCTTCAATCTCGAGCGCAAGCCGCTGGTTTTCAACGTGTTCAGCTGGCTTGCCGAGGCATCGCGTGGTTGATACCTAAGCGAGCGTCATGGCCGGGTCGGGACCCCAGCCGAGTTTGTCGGCGGGGGACCCCGTTGTCCGGCCATTTCGGTCATTCCGGGGCAATCGATCCGGCTCTATCCGAGGTCGCCCCCAACGGTGTCCGAGTGCGAGTTGGGTGGCTGACGCAAGCACGGAATGACCACGGATCACGGAACCGATCGATGGCCGACAAGCCCCGCTACTATCTCACCACGGCCATCGCCTATCCCAATGGCCCGCCCCATATTGGCCATGCCTACGAGGCGATCGCGACCGATGCCATCGCTCGTTTCATGCGGCTCGACGGCTACGACGTGCTCTTCGTCACCGGTACCGACGAGCACGGCATCAAAATGCTGCAGACTGCGGCGAAGGAGAAGCTCACCCCGCCGCAACTGGTCGAACGCAACGTGCCGCGCTTCAAGGCCATGGTGGAGCGGCTCGACTGCTCGAACGACGTATTCATCCGAACCACCGAAGAGCGCCACCATCGTGCGTCGATCGCCATCTGGCAGCAGATGGAAGCGGCGGGCGATATTTACCTCGGCAAGTATTCCGGCTGGTACTCGGTGCGCGATGAAGCGTATTACGACGAGGACGAGACCAGGCTCAACGACGCGGGCGAACGTGTCGGCCCGCAGGGTACGCCGGTCGAATGGGTCGAGGAGGAGAGCTATTTTTTCAAGCTCTCCGCCTACCAGCAAAAGCTGCTCGATCTCTACGCCCGCCATCCCGACTACGTGCTGCCGAAGGAGCGGCTCAACGAGGTCATGGCGTTTGTCAAAGGCGGCCTGCAGGACCTCTCGATTTCGCGCACCACCTTTGACTGGGGCGTCAAGGTGCCGGGCAATCCGAAGCATGTCATGTATGTGTGGGTCGACGCGCTCACCAACTACATCACCGCGGTTGGTTACCCGGACGTGGATAGCCCGGAATTTCGCCGTTACTGGCCCGCCGACTTGCATGTGATCGGCAAGGACATCGTGCGCTTCCACGCGGTCTACTGGCCCGCGTTTCTGATGTCGGCGCGGATCGATGTGCCGCGCCGCATCTTCTCGCACGGATTTCTGTTCAATCGCGGCGAGAAGATGTCGAAGTCGGTCGGCAACGTGGTCGACCCGTTCGCGCTGGTGGACGCCTATGGCGTCGACCAGGTGCGCTATTTTTTCCTGCGCGAAGTTCCGTTCGGGCAGGACGGCAATTACAGCCTGGAGGCCATCGTCAACCGCATCAATGCCGATCTCGCCAATGATCTCGGCAACCTGGCGCAGCGCTCGCTCACCATGGTCGCGCGCCAGCTCGGCGGTGTGCTGCCGAAGCCGGGCGCATTTTCCGAGGCCGACATGGCGATGCTGGCGATGGCCGACGGCATGATCGCAAAAGCACGGGAGGCGATGAAGACGCAGCAGCTGCACCAGGTCCTTAACGCCGTCTGGGCGGTGGTCGCCGAGGCGAACCGCTATTTCACCGGCGAGGCGCCCTGGGCGCTCGCCAAGACCGATCCGGCGCGGCAAGGGACCGTGCTCTACAACTGCTTGATCTGCTCGCCGTGCCAACCGAGGAGCGGCTTTTCCACGCGCTCGGCGGGCCGCGCCGGATCGCCGGCGGGACGCCGTTGCCGGCGCCAAGTCCGGTCTTTCCTCGTTATGTTGACAGCGAGGGTAGCGCACAGAACTGATGTTGATCGACAGCCAGCGTATCCATCCTGCGCTGGGTTTCGTGCAGCCTCGTCCAATTTCTTAGTTGCTGCATCAAACCCGGTGGTTTGCAAGGCTTAGAGGCTCGCCCGCTGTTGCGGGCAATTTGCCAGCCTCGCGCCATTGCGGACCGATTTTGAGTACCCAGTGAGTACCTGGGCGCACCTAGCAGGAAGGGGATGCACCGTGACCATCAAGCTAACTGACCGGTTTTTGAGCAGCCGCAAGCCCCCAGCCACGGGTCGGGCGATCTACACGGATTCCGCCGTCCCCGGGCTTGCCTTCCGGGTGAGTGCCATCACGGCACGTAACCCCGAGGGGCGCCGCGATTGGCTCTTGCGCTACCGGCCCCGCGGGCAGGCACAGAAAGCCGTTGCACTC
>VAZL01000723.1 GCA_005883445.1 Alphaproteobacteria bacterium
CTGCGCGCGTCGCGATCCCGCAATCCGCGCGACCGGCGCGCACCGCCTGGGCAATATCGGCGCCGGTCGGGCAGACCGGTCGCACCAATGCCAGCGCGTCGAGCGCGAAGCCGGCGCGGGCCACGAGCGCGAGCAAAAGCAGCTGCGCGCCCGCGCCCTGCGGTCGCAGCGCCAGCCGCGCGCGCTTGGCGTCGATGCTAGCGACATCGCATAGCTGTAACGGATTACCCGCCACGACCACGAGCCCCTGCTCGCGGCGGGCAACCTCGATCACCACCGCGTCGTGAAGGCCCGCCGCGCTGGCGACGGCATCGCAATTGGCGACCTCGTCCTCGCTGTCGAGTCGGTGCAGGTGAATCGCGGCCGCGGTGACCTCGCCGCGTGCGAGCCGCCGCAACCCGGCCTCGCTGCCCTCCGGCAGGCTGGCGAGCCCCGAGGCGCTCTCGCGCAGCGCCCATTCCAGGAGCGGATCGTGGCTGCCGCCGACGATCGGCGGCGCCGGCGCATGGGCGAGCGCGGGCGTAATCAATCCCGCCGCCAGCCAGCGGTCGAGCGCCATTTTTGGAAACAACCACCTGCCCGTCACTTTGGTGCAGGGCACCACGCCGTTCGCCACCAGTTCATAAAGCTTGCGCTCGGATAGACGCAGATAGGTCGCGGCTTCGTCGGTGGTCAGTAGGTCCTGCATATGCACCGTCATGCAGCTATATGAGCCGGCTACGAAAATTGACGACTTTTTGCAGGAATGCAACATGCCCCGGCGGGATAGGAGGCCCATGCCCGGCGACGTTTCGGCGCTTCAACTGCTGCTCAGCGGCGATCCGGCGCTGCTCGCGATTGTGCGGTTGTCGCTCATCGTCAGTTTGTCGGCCGTCGTTTTCGGCGGACTCATCGGCGTGCCGTTTGGTGCTGCCGTCGCGCTGACGCGCTTTCCCGGCCGCGAGGCTGTGATCGTCATCCTTAATGCGCTCATGGGATTGCCCCCCGTCGTCGTCGGGCTCGCCGTCTATCTCCTGCTGTCGCGCTCCGGACCGCTCGGATCCTGGGGCCTTCTGTTTACCCCGCAGGCGATGATCGTTGCGCAGACCGTGCTGATCGCACCGATCATCGCGGCGCTGGCGCGGCAAACCGTGGAGGACTTGTGGAGCGAGTACCGCGACGAGCTCGCCGCAATGGATGTCGGTCCGCTCGGCCGCATCGCGACGTTGATCTGGGATGGCCGCTTCAGCCTCGTCACCGCGCTGCTCGCCGGGTTTGGCCGCGCGGCGGCGGAAGTCGGCGCGGTGCTCATCGTGGGGGGCAACATCGACGGCTTCACCCGCACCATGACGACCGCGATCGCGCTCGAGACCTCGAAAGGCGATCTACCGCTCGCCATTGGGCTCGGCCTCGTGCTGATCGCCATCGTCGTCGTGGTCAACGCCGCTGCCTGGGGCTTGCGGCGCGCGGGCGAACGATTGGCGGGGTGACCATGCGCGCGCCTGTCACCGATTTGCCGATTGTGCTCGAAGACGTGAGCTTCTCCGCCGGCGGAGTGACCATCCTCGACCGCATCTCGCTTGTGCTGGTGGCCGGATCGCCCACGGTGCTGATCGGCCCGAACGGCGCCGGCAAGACCACGCTCCTGCGGCTCGTCATGGGGCTGATCGCGCCCACGCGCGGGCGCGTGACCTGGGGCGGCCGGGAGCAGGCGTCGCCCACGCATCGCGCCATCGTGTTCCAGCGGCCGGCGATGCTGCGCCGCAGCGCCGCGGGCAATATCCGCTATGCGCTCGCCGCCGCCGGCGTGCCACGGGCGCGACGCGCTGCCCATGCCCTCGCCCTCGGCGCGCTCGTCGGTCTTACCGGGCTCGAGCGCCGGCCAGCGCGCAAGCTCTCCGGCGGCGAGCAACAGCGGCTTGCGCTCGCGCGCGCACTCGCCAAGGAGCCGCAACTCCTCCTGCTCGATGAGCCGACCGCGAGTCTCGATCCGGCCGCGACCAAGGCGATCGAAGACGTGATCCGCAAGGTCGCCGCGAGCGGGATCAAGGTGGTGATGTCGACCCACGATCTCGGCGAGGCCAAACGTCTCGCCGGCGAGATCGTGCTGGTGCATCGCGGCCGCGTGATCGAGAGCGGCGCCGCCGAAACATTCTTCGCCGCGCCGAAGACGATCGAGGCGCGCCGCTTCATCGCCGGCGAGCTGCTGGTTTGAGTGTTCTCACCACGACAGCAGAACAAGGAGAAACGCATCATGCCGACCCGCCGCCATCTGTTGTTCCTCGCTGCAAGCCTTGCGCTCGCCGCCGCTGCGCCCGCGCAGGCGCAGGACAAGTCTCAGCCATATCCTGCCGCTGTTCAAGGCCAAGACCGGCATCGATGTGAAGGTGGTGGCGCAGGGCACCGGCCAGGCGCTCGACACCGGACGACGCGGCGACGCCGACGTGCTGTTCGTGCACGCCAAGGCGCAGGAGGAGAAATTCGTCGCCGACGGTTTCGGCGTGAAGCGATACCCCGTGATGTACAATGATTTCGTCCTGATCGGTCCGAAGAGCGATCCTGCCGGCATCAAGGGCATGAGCGACGTCGCCGAGGCTTTGAAGGCCATCAAGTCCAAGGGCGCGCCCTTCATCTCGCGCGGCGACCGCTCGGGCACCCATATCGCCGAACTCGACCTCTGGAAGGCCGCCGGCATCGACATCGGCAAGGAGAAAGGTCCCTGGTACAAGGAGATCGGTCAAGGCATGGGCGCCGCGCTCAATACTGCGTCCGCCGCCAACGCCTATGTGCTCGCCGACCGCGGCACCTGGCTCTCGTTCAAGAATCGCGGCGATCTCGACATTCTCGTCGCCGGGGACAAGCGCCTGTTCAACCAGTACGGCGTCATACTGGTCAATCCCGAAAAGCATCCGCACGTAAAGAAGGCGCTCGGCCAAGCCTTCATCGACTGGCTGGTCTCGCCCGAGGGCCAGAAGGCGATCGCAGACTACAAGATCAACGGGCAGGAATTGTTCTTTCCCAACGCCAATGTGCCGGGGGCGTGATAGCGCTCCGAGGAGAGGTGTCATGAAGATCAGCGCTCGCAACCGGCTCAAGGGTAGGATCGTCGAGGTGAAAAAGGGCACGACCACCGCGCACGTGAAGGTCGATATCGGCGGCCAGACAATCACCGCTGCCATCACCAAAGAATCGGTCGAAGAGCTGAAGCTCTCGCCCGGTCAGCCAGCCTACGCCGTGATCAAGGCAAGCGACGTGATGATCGGCATCGACTAGACTCGCGCGACATGGGTGTCGATCGCCGCACATTGCTCGCCGGTCTATCGGCCGCGACCCTGCTGGCGCCGCGGCGTGCGCGCGCCGCGAGCGTGACCGACGGAGCCGGCCGCGTCGTGCCGGTGCCCGCGCGTGTCGAGCGCGTCTTTCCGGCGNCTCATCGGCTGGCCGCGCGCCAACCGGCCGGAGGAACGCGAATTCCTCTTGCCCGGCGTCGGCGGCCGACCCGAAGTGGGCCGCATCACCGGACGCGGCAACACCGCCAATCTCGAAGTCGTGCTCGCGCTCAAGCCCGACCTCATCCTCGATGTCGGCAGCGTGAACCCGACCTACATCTCGCTCGCCGACCGCGTGCAGCAGCAGACGGGCATTCCCTACGCGCTGCTCGACGGCCGTTTCGAGGGCATTCCGCTGAGCTACCGCACGCTCGGCGCACTGATCGGGTGGCGCGAGCAGGGCGAGAGCCTTGCGCGCAACGCCGAAGACACGATGAAAACCATCACGCAGCGTGTGGGCACGATCCCGCCCGACCGACGGCCGCGCGTCTACTACGCCCGCGGGCCGCGCGGGCTCGAGACCGGGCTCGGCGGCTCGATCAATGTGGAGACGATCGAGTTCGTCGCGCAGAACGTCGCAGGCGGCACGCGCGGCGGGCTCGCCAACGTCTCCATCGAGCAGGTGCTGTTGTGGAATCCCGATGTGATCATCACCATCGACCAGGATTTCGCGGCGAATGTTTCGAGCGATCCGGCCTGGACGCCGGTTGCCGCCGTGCGGGCGCATCGGGTGCATCTCTCCCCGAAGCTACCGTTCGGTTGGGTCGATTTCCCCCCGGCGGCGAACCGGTTGATCGGCCTGTGGTGGCTTGCGAAAATCCTGAACCCGGATTTGTTCCCCGAGGATTTGCGCGCGCGGACGCAGGAGTTTTACGCGCGCTTTTACCACGTGACGCCGAGCGAGGCGCAAATCGACCGGGTGCTGGCGGGCCGGGATTGACACGGCCCTATTAGCTTGTGCCCGTACTCGTCGAAAATGTAGCGATCCGCTGCAACCTCATGACCCGTCGCTTTCTCCCAGGCCTCCTCATCGCGCTGGGCGTACTCGCGCTCGGGCTCCTCGTCGCGTTCACCGTGGGACGCTATCCTGTCACGCTCGCCGAGCTCATCGAGGTCCTCGTCTCGCGGCTCATGGGCCGGGCGGCCGCGGTCCCGCCTGCGGTCGAAAACGTCGTGCTATTGGTTCGCGGCCCGCGCGTGGTCGCGGCAGTGCTGGTGGGCGGCGCACTCGCGGTCGCCGGCACCGCGTTCCAGGGCCTGTTTCGCAATCCGTTGGTCTCGCCCGACATTCTCGGCGCCTCCTCAGGGGCGGCGCTGGGCTGATCGCGGTCGCCGCGGTCTATCTGATCGGCTCGCTCCTGCATTCGCGCGATCCGATCCTGGTGCTGGTGCTCACGGGCGTGGTGATCGGCGCGCTGCTCGGCGCCGGCGTCGGCCTGGTGAAATATCTCGCCGACCCCTACAACCAGCTGCCGGCCATGACGTTCTGGCTGCTGGGCAGCCTCGCCGCCACCACGGTCGCCGATCTGCTGCCGCTCACCGGTCCGGTGGCGGTCGGGACCATCGTATTGATCGCGCTGCGCTGGCGGCTCAACGTGATGTCGTTACCCGAGGATGAGGCACGCGCGCTGGGGCTCGCCACCGGCCCGTTCCGGATCGCGATCGTTGCCGCGGCGACCTTAGTGACCTCCGCCAGCGTCGCGACCTCCGGCATCATCGGGTGGGTCGGGCTGGTGGTGCCGCATCTTGCCCGCGCGCTGGTTGGCCCCGATTTTCCCCGGCTCATCCCGACCGCGGCGCTGCTCGGCGGCGGCTATCTCCTCTTCATCGATACCCTTGCGCGCACCGCCGCGCCGGTCGAGATCCCGCTCGGAATTCTCACTGCCGTCATCGGCACCCCATTCTTCATCTGGCTGCTGGCCGGCATGCAACGGAACTGGTCATGAGCCTTGCCGGCCGCGATCTCACCATCGGCTATAGCGATCGC
>VAZL01000724.1 GCA_005883445.1 Alphaproteobacteria bacterium
ACCTCGCCGAGCAATTCCGAAACCGAGGCCTGCAGCCGGTGCGGATCGCCGGCATAGAACAGGCCTGCCGCCGCTGGCGGCCGGATTTTGGTGCGTTGCGAAGCTTTCTCCACCGTTGCCGCGACCTCGCCCGCCACCCACATATGCGGATATAATATCGCGCCCGAATTTACGCTGGCTTGAAAATGGATCAATCGATCATCGAGGGCGTACCGGGCCGCTACTGGCATCGACTGGAGGATGGCCGCCTCCAGTGCGACCTGTGTCCGCGCTATTGCAAGCTGCACGAAGGCCAGCGCGGCCTGTGCTTCGTGCGCGCGCGCCAAAACGACCAAATCTTGCTCACCACGTACGGCCGCTCCTCCGGCTTTTGCATCGATCCTCGGCACGGCCGGTTGCAACCTGACCTGCAAGTTCTGCCAGAACTGGGACATTTCGAAAGCGCGCGCGCTCGACCGTGTCCAGGACGTCGCCTCGCCCGCGGCGATCGCGCAAGCGGCGGTGCGAAGCGGCTGCCGCTCGGTCGCATTCACCTACAACGACCCCGTGATCTTTCTGGAATACGCGGTGGATGTGGCGCAGGCCTGCCGCGAGCGCGGGATCAAGACGGTGGCGGTGAGCGCCGGCTATATCGCGCCGGAGCCGCGGATCGAATTCTTCCGGCACATGGACGCCGCCAACATCGATCTCAAGGGATTCACGGAGGGGTTCTACAAGACTTTATGCTCGGGCAAGCTCAATCCCGTGCTCGAGACGCTCGAATACCTCAAGCACGAGACCGATGTGTGGTTCGAGATCACGACCCTGCTCATTCCCGGCGAGAACGACTCGTCCGTGGAGATCGAAGCGGAGAGCCGCTGGGTGATGGAGCGTCTCGGCCCCGACGTGCCGCTGCACTTCACCGCCTTTCATCCGGACTGGAAGATGACGGACACGCCGGCGACGCCGCCGGCGACGCTGAAGACCGCACGGCGCATCGCGATGCAAGCGGGCCTGCATTACGTCTATACCGGCAATATCCACGATGGCGCGGGCCAGAGCACGTATTGCCACGGCTGCGGCGCGGCGCTCATCGGTCGCGACTGGTACGATCTCACGGCGTGGAACCTCTCCGCCGACGGCCGCTGCGCCGACTGCGGCACGGCTTGCGCCGGCGTGTTCGACGCCGGGCACGGAACGTGGGGCAGGCGCCGCCAGCCCGTCAGGGTCCCCGAGTGCCGCGAAGGTGCGATCCGGGGCGTGGCTTGATCGTCTCAGGTCGTAGCATCGGCACAATCACTGGCGGACCATTTGCGCAGCCAGACGTCGAACCCGATCGCAGCCTCCTTGATGTCGGCGCGACCGAACGGCGAGGCGGCCGCCATGCGCGTGAAATCGTCTTGTCACATTTTACAGCACCTACGGT
Source organism: Alphaproteobacteria bacterium (assembly GCA_005883445.1). Classification (GTDB taxonomy): domain Bacteria; phylum Pseudomonadota; class Alphaproteobacteria; order Rhizobiales; family Xanthobacteraceae; genus VAZQ01. Next base: position 1,406 of record VAZL01000724.1, read on the forward strand.
CACGTTCACCGGATGGCGCTGGCCGTGGCCGAGGGCGCGGAGAGCGTGCCCGACATCACCGTGCGGCTGCGCCGGATCGCGGAGCTCGAAGAGGCGCGCAAGGCGCTATCAGCCCAGGACGCCTATGTGCGGGCACAGCAGGCACAGGCCGATTCAATATTCCAGTCGCATATCTGCCGGAACAACGGGTATTGGCCCAGCAGGAGATCGATTTCTTCGGAATGCGTTATGTCGTTCCATTTGTCGCCCAGTGGCCCGGAACATTGATTGCGGTGAATGTCGGCGGGGCAGTGATTCCCACTATGATGCTGCTCGCCAAGAATCGTTTGTGGGTAAAAGCCGCCCTACCCACGGCCGCGGTAGCGGCGGTGTGTTATTGGCTATCTCGTCCAATTCCTGGTCTCGGTATCGCAGAGCCTGTGTTCGTGCCGTCGGTTACGACGGCGATCGTTGCATTGTTGCTCTCGCGCGAGCAGGCGGCGCCGCTCGCCTATATCGGGGGCAGCCTGGGCGCGCTGATCGGGGCGGATCTGCTCAATCTCGGCAACATCCGCGGGCTCGGCGCTCCGGTGGCTTCGATCGGCGGAGCTGGAACCTTCGACGGCATTTTCATGATCGGAATTGTCGCGGTGTTGATCGCCAGCTTTTCACAGTCATGGAGATCGGATGCGCGGCCATCCTAGGCGCAGGTTCCGCCGAAACATACGTCAGACTGCGCCGCCGACGCGCCGATCACCGACATCCGTGGCTGCTGCGCGCGCCGCGAGCGGCCATACAGCCGCAGCGCCGCCGAGCAGCGTGATGAACTCTCGTCGTCTCATGTGGGACATGGGGGCTTGTTCCCCCGTTCTATGCGCCGGACACCAGAAGGCCATGGCGTTGCGCGGTCGGTTAGCCGCGCGCCTAGCGTATCACGGAGGGGACGTCAGGTCCTTGGGCAGACCCGAATTGTTCTGAATCGAGTGCTGGTGGCCGGTAGGCCAGGTAACTGGGGTTTCTGCGATATTTTGTCAGCGCGTTCGGTCGGTTCGGGAGCTATCTCAATGTGGATGTTTGCCCTGCTACTGGGCGGGTGATACTGACGGGGTCGTCCTGATGTTACCTTGTTGAATCGCGCCTCACGGTCAGTTGATCGCGGACGGGGGTTGGAATCTTTCCCGTCCGAACCAATTTGTTTAGCGGGACGTGATTGAAGGGGATTCCCC
>VAZL01000725.1 GCA_005883445.1 Alphaproteobacteria bacterium
CGGCAAACGACACCACCCACATCACCTTCTTCACGCCGTGGAACCCGAACGTCTCGGCCGATCCGGCCATGGCGAAGGCCTTCATCGAAGAATGGAAGAAGCGCGGTTATCCGTTCGCGGGCTTGACCGAGAGCTTCCGCGGCTATGACGGGATCCGCACCATCGCGGCCGCGATCACCAAGGCCGGCAAGGCCGAGCCCGAGGCGATCCGCGCGGCGTTGTGGCAGATCGAGCTGCCCGGCATGAACGGAAAGATCAAATTCGAACAAGCCGGCCCCGCGGGTCAGGAAAGCGGGCAGAGCAATCCGGGCATCTATCTGATCAAGATCGAGAACGGCAAGGTCGTGCTGCCGAACGCCTGACCGTCGTCACGAGCCTCCGGGGGCCGCCCCGGAGGCTCAAGCCCGCGCGGCAGAATCGCGGGCGCCGGCTGCGTCCAGACCCGTGAGGGGCACGTGGACCAATTCCTCCAGCATCTGCTTAACGCCGTCCTGCTCGGTGGAACCTATTTCGGCATCATGCGCGTGGTCAATTTCGCCCACGGCGAGCTCTACGCTTTCGGCGCCTATACCGTCTATCTCGTGGCCGCCGCGCTCGGGCTCAATTTCTTCCTCGGCCTCGCGGTTGCGATCATCGCCGGCGCCATGCTCGGCGCGCTGATCGAGATCGTCCTGCTGCGCCCGATGCGCAGCGCCGACATCGATACGGTAATGCTGGTGATGATCGGTACTTGGATCGTCATGCAGAACGTCGAACTCCTGCTCTGGGGCGGTGTGGCCAAGGCAATCGTCACGCCGTTTCCGGAGGCTCCGCTGGTGATCGGGCCGGTATCGATATCCTGGCTGCGTCTCTTCGTGCTCGCTGCCGCGCTGCTGCTGATTGGCGCAAGCTATCTGCTCATCCATCGCACCAAGCTCGGCAAGGCGATGCGTGCGACGTTCCAGGACGCGGAGACGGCGGCACTGATGGGGGTCAATATCAAGGGCATATTCACCGCGACGTTCGCCATCGGCTCCGGCCTTGCGGCCGCGGCGGGCGCCCTCCTCGGCCCGGTTTTCCTCGTCACCCCGACGATGGGGGACCTCGCCTCGCTGAAGGCATTCGCGATCGTCATCCTCGGCGGCCTCGGCAACATCACGGGCGCAACCATCGGCGGCTTCATCCTCGCATTCGTCGAGGAGATCGGCGCCGGCTACATCTCGTCCGGGTATCGCGATGCAATGGGCTTTCTGATCATCATCCTGGTGCTGCTGTTCAAGCCGACCGGGCTGTTTGCGCGGGCGGAGCGCATTGGATGAAGCGCGCGTTGCCGGCGTTCTGGCTCATCGTTCTCCTCACCGTTCCGTTGTGGCTGCAGGACCAGTACATCCTGCACATCTTGATCACGACCGGCATTTTCATCATCGCGGCGATGAGCCTGAACCTGCTGCTCGGATATACCGGGCAGCTCAGCCTCGGCCATGTGGCTTTCTTCGGCATCGGCGCCTATGCCAGCGCGTTGACCACCCTTGGCTTCGACATCGAGTTGTTCGGAGTTCGCGTTGTGCATCAACCCTGGCCCGCCATCGTCGGCTTATTCGCCGGCATGGTCGTCGCCGGGATCAGCGGCTACGTGATCGGCCGCCTGTCGTTCAAGGTGCGCGGCGCCTACTTCGTGATCGTGACGATCAGCTTTGCCGAGGTGACACGGCTGGTCGCGCTGAATTGGGTGGAGCTGACCCAAGGTCCATTGGCGCTCACCAACATCCCTCCGTACACGCTCGGATTTCCGGGTCTCGGCGAGTACACGCTGTGGAACAAGACCGCTTACTACTACCTCGTCGCCGCCGTAGGGCTGGTGGCCTATCTCGTGATCGGTCGGCTGGTCGGCTCGCGCATCGGCCGCGCCATGATCGCGCTCAAGGAAAACGAGACACTCGCGAGCTCGGTCGGCATCGATGTGACGCGCTACCTGGTATTGGCGGCAGTCGTCTCTGCCGCGATGGCGGGGGGCGCCGGCAGCCTCTACGCGCATTATCTCAAAATCATCGACCCCGATATTTTCCTGTTCATCTACACCGTTATGATGGTGATCATGGTGATTACCGGCGGCAAAGGGACCCTGGCCGGGCCGATCGTCGGAGGAATCATTTTTGGTTTTCTACCGGTGATCCTGCGCCCCTTCGCCGCGCCTGCCGTCCAATGGATCCTTTACGGCGGCTTGATGATCGCGATCGTCTTTGTCCTGCCGCAAGGGATCGTTCCAGCGCTTGAACGCTGGTTGGCGAACTGGACCGGGTCCGCGCGCCAGCCCGCGGGCGCGATGGCGGGCGGCAACCCCAAGTCTCGCGATGGGCAATGATGCCGGCACGCGTTGCACCGGCCGAAGTGGTCCTTTCGATCGAGCACGTGGCGGTGCATTTCGGCGGCCTCGTCGCCCTTTCCGATCTCAATTTCACGGTTTGCAACGGAGAAATCGTCGCCCTGATCGGACCGAACGGTGCCGGTAAGACCACCGCATTCAACATTTTCACGGGATTTCTCAAACCCACGACCGGCGAGGTTCGCTATCGCAAGACATTGTT
>VAZL01000726.1 GCA_005883445.1 Alphaproteobacteria bacterium
ATTTATTTTGGTCGCGCGGCGGCGATCCTGGTCTACATCCTGCTGCCGCCGAGCACGGTCGTGACCCTCGTCTTCGGGGCGGTCATGGGCCTGCTGTGGCTATCGACGGTGCCGCCCACGTCCGGCCTGGTTGCCGTCATGTTCGGCACGCGCTGGCTCGCCATGCTGTTCGGCTTCGCCTTCTTCAGCCATCAGGTCGGCGGTTTCCTCGGCGTGTGGCTGGGCGGCGTGCTGTTCGAGCGCACCGGATCCTACGACGCGGTCTGGTGGCTCTCGATCCTGCTCGGCCTGCTCTCGGCGGCGATCAATTTGCCGATCGTCGAGCGGCCGGTGGCGCGACTGGCGCCGGCGACGACTTGAGGTATCTGTCGTCTGCAATCCCTCGTCTATCGTTCGGATCGCCATGGCGACCTTCAAAGCGATCGTGATCGAAAAGACCGAAACCGGCTCAAAGGCCGGCCTCGCCGATTTCGACGAGCGCAATCTCATGGATGGCGACGTCACGGTCCGCCCCGAGTGGTCGACGCTCAATTACAAGGACGGTCTTGCGATCACCGGCAAGGCGCCGGTGGTGCGCCGCTTTCCCATGATTCCCGGCATCGATTTGGCGGGAACCGTCGAGACCTTGACCCATCCCGAGTGGAAAGCCGGCGACAAGGTGATCCTCAACGGCTGGGGCTTGGGCGAGACCCATCTCGGCGCGTATGGCGAGAAAGCGCGCGTGAAGGGTAATTGGCTGGTGCCGCTTCCAGCCGGCATGAGCGCGCGCGACGCCATGGCGATCGGGACCGCGGGCTACACCGCCATGCTCGCGGTGATGGAGCTCGAACGCCATGGCGTCACGCCCATGAGCGGCCCGGTGGTGGTGACAGGGGCCGCCGGCGGTGTCGGCTCGGTCGCGGTTGCAATTCTTTGCCACCGTGGCTTTCAGGTCACGGCTTCGACCGGCCGGCCGCAGGAGGCCGATTACCTGAAAGGCTTGGGCGCAACCGAGATCATCGAACGCAAAGAACTCGCAGGACCCGCAAAACCCCTAGGAAAAGAGCGCTGGGCGGGCGGCATCGACACGGTCGGCTCGACCACGCTCGCCAATGTGCTCTCGATGACGCGTTACCGCGGGGCGGTGGCGGCCTGTGGATTGGCCGGCGGCATGGATTTGCCGACTTCGGTCGCGCCGTTTATCCTGCGCAATGTTTCGCTTCTCGGCATCGATTCCGTCATGCGTCCGACTGCCGATCGGCGAACGGCGTGGAAACGGTTGGAGAGCGACCTCGATCGGGGAAAGCTTGCGGCCATGACGAGCGAGATCGGGCTTGCCGAGGTGATCGAGGCGGCCCGCAACATCGTCGAGGGCCGCGTTCGCGGTCGCATCGTGGTTAAGATTGGGTAACCGCGTTCAGGATTTGTTGACCAAGATCCGGCAAAGTCGCGCCTGATTCGTATGGTTAACGGGCGGTTACGGTTGCCGCAGCGACGGTAACGGGGGAGGGGGTTCGTATGATTGCGCGGTTCGCGGTCGTGGTTGCGACCTTGCTCGCAGCCAGTTTGGCGTGCGCGGAAACGCTCAGCCCGGACGCGGCGCGGCGCTTCGTGGCCGGCAAGCTTTTCGCCTTTAATTGTTTTGACGGTTCGCGCGGCGCCGGCCGCATCTATGGCGACGGCTCGGTCATCGGCACCATCCAGTTCCGCGGCGCGGGGCCGATGCGGGCGGTCTGGCTGCCGGCGGGGACGCTGCGGGAGCGCGGCGGGGCGGTGTGCGCTTCGCTCAAGGGCATGGCGTTCGAGCCGTGCTTTCGTCTCGAGAAGCTCGATGAGCCGACTTCACCCGCCGCATGAGTGTTGCCGGCATGAGCACGCGCCGGCACTCGTCTCAGCCGCTGTCGCTTGAGGCAGCGGAGGCGAGCGACGCCAACTGATTCGTCTTCTTCGGCTGGAATTGCTCAATCGGGGGCGCCCGCGTTCAAGCGGCACGACACCCGCAATCCAAGCTTCAATCGATTTTGACGCCGGACTCCGTTACGGCGGCCTCCCAATCGCGCGCCTCAACGGCAGGCTTGCTGGCGAACTCTCGCGGCGTCATGCTTTTCGTTTGCAGGCCGAGCTTGGCGATGCTCGCCTGGAGTTCGGGCGATTTCAGCCCTTCGTTGAGCGCGCCATTGATCTTGTCGATCACCGCGGCGGGCGTTCGGACCGGGGCGAGCAACCCCGACCATAGATACGATCTGGGGCAGCCTTTGGCGGATATGCTAGTTTCAATCCAAACCCGACTGTTCCCCGACGCCAACCGGGATAGCGCCAATGCTGGCCAGAACGGACACCGTCGCGACGATTGCGGAGAGTTGGCTGGCGCAGTTCGAAGCAGCACTCGCAGCGCCAGGCCGCCCTGGCCTCGAGCGGCTGTTTCATGCTGACAGCCATTGGCGCGATGTGCTCGCCCTGAGCTGGCACATCAAGACGGTCAGCGGCTCGGATGCGATTGTGCGCGAGCTTGCAACGCATGCCGGCCGCGCGCGTCCGACGGGTTTCAAGATAGACCTCAATCGCACTGCGCCCCGCGACGTGAGGCGCGCCGGCACCGATGCGATCGAAGCCATCTTTGGCTTTGAAACGGCGCAGGGTCGCGGCAGCGGCGTGCTGCGCCTCACTCCCAATGCCAATGACGGCGGCACGTTCAAGGCATGGACGCTGCTGACGGCACTTGACGAGATAAAGGGACACGAGGAACGGCTCGGACGATCACGGCCGCAAGGCAAAGCCTATTCGCGCGATTTTCGCGGACCTAATTGGCTCGACCTGCGCAAGGCCGCCGCTGAATACGGCGACCGCGACCCCGCCGTGCTCGTTGTCGGCGGGGGACAGGCCGGGCTTTCGATCGCCGCTCGCCTCGCGCAATTAGGGCTCGATACGCTGATCGTCGACCGCGAGGCGCGCGTCGGCGACAACTGGCGCAAGCGCTATCACGCGTTGGTCCTGCACAACCAGGTGCACGTCAACCACCTGCCGTACATGCCGTTTCCGCCGAACTGGCCGACCTACATTCCCAAAGACAAGCTGGCCGCCTGGTTCGAGGCCTATGTGGAAAGCTTGGAGTTGAACTATTGGACCGGCACCGAATTCGAAGGCGGCAGCTAC